>CALZJC010000040.1 GCA_945787525.1 Thermoanaerobaculia bacterium
GCGAGGAGTGGCGGGAGATGGTGGCGCAGGAACGCTATCGGCGCCGGGGCCTGCGTATCCGCGGCGGGCTGGCGTTCGCCGCCAGCGTGCTCCTGGCCCTGGCGGTCGGCTGGTGGTGGACGACGCGAACGGCGCCGATGGCCGCGCCGGTCGTCGCCAGCGTCGAGCTGATTGCCGGAACGGTCCAGACTGGCGAGGCCGTCGAGCTTACGGTGGGTGGCGAGCTGGCGGTCGGCGCCACGGTCGAGACGGCGGGCTGGGTCGACGATTCACCGGCGGCTGTGGCGCTGCGGCTCAGCGGTGGCCAGTCGCTGCGGCTGGCGGCCGATACGACGGTCCGGCTGCTCTCCGCCAGCCGCTTCGAGCTGCAACGCGGCACCCTGTATGTCGACTCCGACCCGGGATCGGTCGCGGGCGGGGTCGAGGTCGTCACGGTGCTGGGCATGGTGCGCGACATCGGTACCCAGTTCGAGGTAAGACTGAGCGAGGGGGACGCCGCGCTCAGGATCAGGGTGAGGGAGGGCGAGTGCTCCCTCGAGGCGGCGGGTAACAGCTACCTGGCGGCCCGCGGCGACCAGCTGAGCCTGCTCGGCGACGGCTCGGTCGCCCGTGCCGAGATCGAGCCCTACGGCCCCGAATGGGACTGGGTCGTGGCCACCGCGCCGAGCATCGAGATCGATGGCCAACCCGTGGGCACGGTCCTGGGGTGGGTTGCACGCGAGATGGGTCGCGAGATTCGCTACGCCGACCCGGCGCTGGAAGAGGCATCAGCGGAGGCGATCATCAGTGGCTCGGCCGAGGGTTTCACCCCGGCACAGACCCTGGACCTGGTAATGAAGCTGACCAAGAGTGCACTCCGCTACCAGTTCGAGAACGGCTCCATCCTGATCACCGAAGCGCCCTGAGCAAGGCTCGTTGACTAGCCTGACCTTCTCACCAGCCGTCTACGAAACGCCGTATCCTTGAATCTGCAGCGTTACGCTCCAGTCGGGCATTCTCAGCGTGCTTCGGGCAGGCTTGCGGTGCCCTCGGTCGCAGGCCTCGCATCTTCAGGCAGCTACGACGTTTCGCGACGACGATCGGTGAGAACGTCAGGCTAGAAGTCGAAGCTCACACCCACCGAGGGCAGGATGCCCGCCCACCTCTCGGCGTTGGGTGTCAGCGTGCCCGCCTCCTCGTCGATCTGGAAGTCGAAGCCGGCGATGTTGTCCCGGTTGTAGACGTTCTGCACGTCGATGAAGAAGACCAGCGTGCCGGCGCGCAGCTTCCACGGCCGGCTGGCTCGCAAGTCGAGTCGGTGGTAGTCCGGCAACCGGACGCTGAATCGTGGACCGGGCACCGGCACGAAGACGGTCTCGCCGTTGTCGTCCAGCTCTTCGCCGAGGCCCAGCGGCGTCGTCGGCCAGCCGGAGTGGTACCGCCAGGCCAGGTTGAGCGTCCAGTGGTCGTTGATGCGGTAGTTGAGATCCAGGTTGAAGGCGTGCGGCTGCTCGAAGCCGCGCGGGAAGCGCACGCCGTCGATCTCGTCCTCGGTCGAGGACCAGGTGTAGTTGAGCCACCAGCCGAGCTTGCTGCCAAAGCGGCCGCGCAGGAAGAGCTCGATGCCCTCCGCCAGGGCGCGATCCGGGGCGATGCGGACCCGATCCGGCTCGACCTCGGGGAAGATGTTGATCGGCTCGTAGAGGTTCTCCCAGCGGGGTATCGGATTGAGGACCTCGCGCTGGTAGAGCTCGACCCGCAGCGCCAGCTCACGGGGGCCGCCAAAGAGGTGCTCGAAGCCGAGTACCCGGCTGTCCGAGCGCTCGATGGGATTGAACCGGGTCTCGCCGTCCTCGACCTGCAGCTCGTAGGGTCGTTGGCTCTGGTTGAACCGACCCCAGGCGGCCCGCACGACGCTGCGGCTGCCGACCGCCCAGGCCAGATTGAGCCGCGGGCTGAGGCGGCTTTCGCGGGTCAGCGAGTGTTTGTCCCAGCGCAGCCCCAGCTCGAGAGTGACCGGCTCGCCGAGCCGCGATCGACCGGCGATGTAGGCGCTGTCGTGGCCCTCGTCGAGCCGGCTCTGGAACAGCGTCTCGGGCTCCTGATTGTCGCGCAGGTCGGCGAGCGGGTTGTCGAACTCGCGGGTGCCGCGATAGTCGTAGGTGGTCTCGAAGTCGCGCAGCTCGAAACCCCACTTGAGCGAGTGGCGGGGAGACAGCTGCAGGTCCCAGCCCTGCCTCAGACCGAGCACCTCGAAGTCCCGCCGGTCGAGGATCATGAAGCGCACGTCCTCCTCCAGCTCCACGGCGCGGCGGTCTCGGCTGACCCGGCTGCGCGAAGCGGCGGTCTCCACCAGCACGCTGGAGCCCAGGATCGCCTGGTGGGTGACCCAGGCGTAGGTGCTCCGGTAGTTGGTCTCGACGCGCTTGGACTCGGGGCCGACGATCTCGCTGAACTCGAGCTCGTCGTCGGAGTGCAGGAAGTTGCCGCGCAGGCTCTGGCGAGCGGTGAGCTGGTAGTCCACCTTGGCAAAGGTGTCCCAGTACTTGGGGTTCTCCTTGCCCAGCAGCTGGCTGGCCAGATCGATGGAGCCGCGGCGCAGGTGGGCCATCCAGCTGCCGCGCTGGTCGTCGAACGCTCCCGAGCTGCCGAGGTGGGCGTTGAGGACGCTCAGGCCGACGCTCGTGCGCAGCGGCCCGGTGGGCGTCACCGTCCTCATGTCGAGGACTCCGCTCATGCGGTCGCCGTGGTCGACGGAGAAGCCGCCGGTGGAGAGGTCGATGCTGTCGAGGGTTGCCGCGGCGACGACGCTCAGCGCGCTGTCGAAGTCCTTCAGGTGATAGGTGTCGTAGAGCTCCTGGCCGTCGAGAAATATCTGGGTCTCGTCGCGGCGGCCGCCGCGGACGTGGAACTGGGCGGTAACGTCGTTTGCGGCGACGCCGGGCAGCAGGCTGAGGGCGCGAAACGGATCGTCGCCCAGGTGCGGCAGGGCGAAGATCTCGTCGCGGCTCAGCGCCAGCGGCGTCTGCGGCTCCTGGCGCAACAGTGACAGCCGGCTGGGGGTGACCACCAGCGTCTCAGCGGTGATCGGCGCCGGATCCAAGAGGACGGCGAGCCGGGTGGGTCGGTTGCTCTCCACCAGGACTCCGTCGAGGCGTTCGACGACAAACCCCCGGCGCCGGACCTCGAGCGTGTAGGCGCCGGCCTCGATGTCGGCGATCACGAAGCTGCCGTCGCTCCGGCTGGTCGTGGCGCGCTCCGACTCGTGGAGACGAAGGCTCACTCCCGCGACCGGAGAGGCGTCACGATGCGATCTGACCGTGCCGATGATGGCCGAGCCGGTGGCAGATGTGGCGGCCGGTTCCGGTGCCGCCATGCGCGGCACGACGACAATCGTCTCGTTGGGGCCGTCGAGGGCCTCCAGGCCGTGCGGCGTCAGCAGTTCGTCGAGCACGCTCCGCAAACGGTCGGTGGTGGGCTCCGCCGCCACCTTCATTCCAGGTCGCACGACAGTGGAGGTGTAGATGATCTTCAGGCCGCCCGCCCGCAGGCTCGCCAGGGCGTCTTCGAGCGATCGGCCGGCGAACGAGCCGGCTGGCACGGTGTCGGCCTCGGTGGCCGCGGCCGTGGGCGCCAAGCTGGCGACCATCGCGATCAGGGCGATGGTGACAATCGTTCGCCATCTGGTGGTCGCCGGCCGCGCGCGGTCGCCTCGCTGGCGGCCTTCGGTCGATCGGTCTCCGCAGCGCCGCATGGAGCAGACGGTATCAGGCCGGGCGCTGCCGACCGCGACGTGGCGGCGAAGTGGCAGGCGCCGAAAACCGGGGCCGAGGATGTTAGGTTTGCCATTGACGGTCTATCCGCCGTGGGATCGGATCGTCGTGCCCTAGCCAGGAGAGCGGACGCCGGCTCAGCTCGCCGCCGCCAACCGTAGCGCCTGTGCCAGGTTGGCGCGCGCCTGATCGTTGTCGGGCTTGAGGGCCAGACCGGCGCGGTAGGCCTCGGCGGCCTCCGCTGCTCGGCCGAGGCTGAGCAGCAGGTCGCCGAGGTTGAAATAGGCCAGGGCGTGCCCGGGGTCGTCGTCGAGGGCGCGCAGGTACTCCTGCGCCGCCTCCTGGAAGCTGCCGGTCTCGGCCAGCAGATAGCCCAGATTGTTGTGCACCGCGGGGAGCTCGTGGTCCAGCTGGAGTGCCTGGCGGTAGGAGGCGATCGCCGCATCGGTCTCGCCGTGCCTGTCCTGCAGCTCGCCGATCCGGCGGTACGCCGTGGCCGAGGACGGGTCCAGCTCGAGCAGCTCGCGGTACTGCCGTTCGGCCTCCTCGCGGCGGTCGGCGTTGTCGAGCAGGTTGGCCAGGTTGCCGCGTGCCGCCTCGCTGGCCGGCTCCATGGCGACGGCCTCGCGGTAGAGCCGCTCGGCGGCCTCCAGCTCGCCCCGCTGTTCGAGCACCGTCGCCAGGTTGACCCGTGGATCGGCCGACTCCGGCAGGATCTCGAGCGCTCGGCGAAGTTCCGCGACCGCCGCCTCACTGTCGCCGGCTGCGGCCAGGGCGAAGCCCATCCGTGTACGCCAGGGCGCGACGTCGGGTAGCCGGCGGACGAGCTCGCGCCAGCCTTCGACAGCCTCGGTAGCCGGGCCGTGGTCGTCCAGCGCGCGGGCGAGCAGCTGCCGCAGGTGCAGATCGTCGGGCCGCCGCTCGATGGCCCGGCGGTAGACCTCGAGGGTGGCCCTCTCGACGACAGCCGCCTGGTAGCGCAGCGTCAACAGGGCGCGCTTGGTGGCCAGCTGGCGCGGCCCGTGGCCGAGCTGATCGGTGAACGGCGGCCGGCGAGTCATCTGGTGGATCGACGCCGTCATCTGCCAGTGGTCACGGACGGTCAAGCCGAGGAGCTCGGCGACCCGCAGCGGCGGAGCGGTCGCCCCGGTGTCGGCGCGCCGGATCTCCTCCGGCAGCAGCGCCTCGAGCTGGTCCAGAAACGCCTCGGCCAGCCGGTAGTTGCCCAGAAACCGCAGGTGGACGTGCTCCCAGAACAGCTCGCGCCCGGGCAGACCGGCGCGGCTCTCCGGGGCCGTCGCGAGATGCCCCTCGGCGTCCACCAGCCGGACAACGCCCGGAGCCGTTGCCGCGACCCGGCGGATCGTCTCGTTGATGCGCGTGTCGGCGCGGAAGCGCAGGGCGTCCAGGTCGCGGGCGAGCGACAGGTGGTGACGGGCCTCGTCTTGCGCGCCGGCCACGAGGTGCAGCCGGCCGATGCGAAAGTGCAGCTCGGCATGGTGGTCGTCGATCTCGAGCGCCGTGGCGAGCTCGGCCAGCGCCTCTTCCAGTCGACCCGAAGCCGCCAGCCGGCCGGCGCGATCGATGGCGGCCTGCCAGTCGGCCCGCTCGCCGTCGGTGAGCCCGTCCCGGTGCAGCGAGGCGAACGGCGGTGTGTCACGCAGGTCGACGGCGACGGTCGACAGGAGCAGCGGCGCGTCGGCCCCGGCCGCCAGCCGGGAGATCTTCTCCAGGTTGTCGCCGAACTGCTCGTAGGTTCGCCCGAGCCGCGGATCGCCGGCCGCGATCCGGCGATCCAGGAACATCTCCAGGCCCTGCCAGCGCACCGGCACCGCCGGTTGCTGCCGCATCGCCGCGAGGCCGCGGGAGATGAGCTGCCCGCCGCGCAGCCGGCGCAGCCACAGCCCGAGCCGGATCGCCCGCAGCCCGGCCCCGGCCCTGGTGAAGACCGTGCCCGGCCCGTACGGTCCCACCACCTCGTTGTTGCCCAGATAGACGGCGAACAGATCGGGCCGGCGGCGGGCGCAGTCCCGCGCGATCTCCAGCGCGACGTGGGAGTTGCTCGCCGCCATGGCCGCGTTGACGACCTCGAAGCCGGTGTCCGGATAGCGCTCCTCGAGCAGCACTTCGAGCACCCGGCCGAAGCCGAAGGCCGGTTCCGGCGTACCCATCGCCGCCGAGCCGCCGAGCACGAAGATGCGATAGGTGTCGGCGGGCTTGGGCCGCTCGAGCCGGTCGATCACCGGGCTGCGAGCGATGGCGGGCGGAAAGAAGCGCCACCCGAAGCGGTGGTTGGTCATCTCCGCCTGCTGACCCGCCACCGGCACGAAGAACCCCGCCGGGTACCCGGAACCGGCGGCGCGCAAGCCCACTTCGACCAGGGTCAGGGCCACCAGCGGCGCCAGCGTGGCCGCCGCCAGCGGGAAGACCCAGCGCCGCCAACCGGTGAGGCGCCCGTCTGGCGAACCGCCACTCGCCCTTCGCGCCATCACTGACTTTCGGTCCGATCAGCCAGCAGGCCGTGCCGGAACTGGTGCGCGGCGGTGAACAGCCGCCGGTAGCTCAGCAGCACCACTCCGAGGGTGCCCAGGGCGGTGGCCGAGGCGATCAGGAACATGATCACCACCTGATAACGGACCGCCTGCACCGGCTCGACGCCGGCGAGCAGCTGGCCGGTCATCATGCCGGGCAGGCTGACGATGCCGACGATCATCATCGAGTTGATGATCGGGATCATGCCGGTGCGCACCGCCGAGCGCACCGGGGCGCGTGCCGCCTCCCAGCGGGTGCCGCCGAGCGCCAGCAGACCTTCCACCTCGAAACGCCGGGCGTGCAGCTCCTGACCCAGGCGGTCGAGACCGAGCGAAACACCGTTGAGCGCGTTGCCCAGGATCATGCCGAGAAGCGGTATCGCGTACTGCGGACGAAACCAGGGCTCGACGTCGACGATGCCGAATAGCGCCGCCGCCGCGATGATCCAGGAGCTGGCCCAGACCGAGACGATGCTGTCGAGCCAGATGCCGGGATAGCGCAGCGGCGTGCGGCGCACCGCGGAGGCGCCGGCGGCAATGCTCATCCAGGCCATCAGCGCCAGCACGACGTACCAGCGGCTCAGGCCGAAGACCCAGTCGAGCACCAGGCCGACCAGCAGGAGCTGCACCGTCGTGCGGAGCGCCGCCAGCAGCAGGCGGCGATGCAGGTCCAGCCGGAGGGCCAGCGAGATCGCCGCGTTGACCAGGATCAGCAACGCCGCGGCGCCGACCTGGAGATACGACAGCTCGAGATAACCGCCGCTCATCCGGGCCCCGGCGGGTGGCTGTCGCGCAACCGCCCATCCTCCAGCCGAAGATAGCGCTCGGCGACCGCGTCCGCCAGCGAAGCGTCGTGGGTGACCCAGAGATAGGCTCTGGCGCCGCTGTCCCCCTCCTGCCACTGGCGCAACAGATCGCGGGCGAGCTCGGCGGATTTCGGGTCGAGCGCGGCGGTCGGCTCGTCGAGCAGCAGGACCGAGGGGGCCAGCTGAAGCAGCCGGACAAGCGCCGCGATCTGTGCCTCGCCGCCGGACAGCTCGCCGCGTCGTCGGCTCAGGAACCGTTCGTCCTTGCCCAGCCGGCGCAGCAGGTCGATGGCGCGAGCCCGGTCGAAGCTCTGCCGCCGGTGAGCGGCGAGCGAGAACGGCAGCCGCAGGTTGGTCTCCACCGTGCCGTCGGCCAGTGCCGGAGTCTGGTGCAGGTAGGCGACCCGGCAGCGGTATCCGGGCACACTGGCGGCTGCGGTCGGCTGGCCGTCGAGCAGGATCTCGCCGTCGTCCAGGGGGTCCAGCAGTGCCAGGGCCCGCAGCAGCACGGTCTTGCCGGAGCCCGATGGGCCGGACAGGGCGAGGCGCTCGCCGCCGGCGATGTCGAGGCTCAGCCGCCGAAGCAGCCACTGGTCGCCGGCGCGGCGGGTGATGGAGCGGGCCTCGAGCATGACGAGGGCCCCAGAGTAGCGCAGCCGACGATTCGGGTTGCTCCCCGGGGACACCGGATCGCAGGGCTTGGCTCAAAACGTCAAGCGCGAGATCATCCGCATGTCATGGGAGAGAGCGAACCGCTTCAGGGGCCGCCACCGTTCAGCGCCGAGTGGGCTCGCGCGCTGCAGGCCGAGCTGGATGACAGCGACGAGTTCCGCCGCGCCGCCGCCGGCTGGCAGGGCAGGCTGGTGCTGGAGAGGATCGCCGAGGCGGCGGCCGGCGACGCGACGCCCCGGGCCGTGGCGCTCTATCTCATCGACGGTGTATGCCGCGAGGCGGGTGCGGCGACGCCGGAGGATCGGCGGGCCGCGACGTTCGTCATCGCCGGCCCTGCCGACGTCTGGCAGCGCCTGCTCGACGGCCAGGGCTCGCCGCTGACCGCGCTCCTGCGCGGCCAGCTGAAGCTGGTCGAGGGATCCGTCGCCGGGCTGCTGCCGTTCGCCTCGGCTGCCGAACAGCTGGTGCGGGCGGCGGCGCGGATCTCGTTGGCGGCTCCCGGCCCGGCGCCGGTGGTGATCGAGGCGGCGGCGGAGCCGGAGTTCCGCAGCATGCGGCCGGACGGCATCGACTTCGATTCCCTGCCGATGCAGCTCTGGCAAAAGGCCAAGCAGTTCGGTATCTGGGACCCGCGGGCGGTCGACTTCTCGGTCGACCGCCGGGACTGGCTGCGGCTCGACGAGCTGGAGCGCGACGTGCTGCTGCGGCTGGCGGCGCTGTTCGGAGCCGGCGAGGAGTCGGTGACCCGCGAGCTGCTGCCGCTCATCGGGGTGATCGCGCGCCAAGGCAGGTTGGAGGAAGAGATGTTCCTCGCCGCCTTCCTCTGGGAGGAGGCCAAGCACGTCGAGGCGTTTCGGCTCTTCTTCGACGAGGTGGCGGCGGACCGCAGCGATCTGAGCCGCTTTCACACGCCCAGTTACCGGCGTATCTTCTACGACGAGTTGCCGGCCGCGATGGATCGGCTGAATGCGGACTCGTCGCCGATCGCCGTGGCCCGCGCGTCGGCCACCTACAACATGATCGTCGAAGGAGTCCTGGCCGAGACCGGTTACCACGTCTACCATTCGATCCTCGAACGGCGCCGTATCCTGCCCGGCATGCAGCAGGTGCTGGCCCATCTGCAGCGAGACGAGTCGCGGCATCTGGCCTACGGCGTCTATCTTCTGTCGCGGCTCGTGGCCGAGCATGGAGAGCCGGTCTGGCGAGCGATCGAGAGCCGCATGGACGAGCTGCTGCAGCCGGCCGTCGCCATCATCCAGGAGGTCTTCGCGCAGTACGAGGAGCCGCCCTTCGGTCTCGAGTCCGAGGTCTTTGTGGACTTTGCCCTCGAGCAGTTCGGTAAGCGACTGGCGCGGATCGAGAAAGCGCGAGAGTCGGAGGACGGTGGCTCTGTGGCTGGGTAAACTCTTTTCTCTCCGCCGCCGTCCAACAGGGCGTGAGGGTAGCCTACGCCATCGCAGGTAGCGGCGCGGAAACAGGGATTCCGGTGATGATCGCGCCGCGCGACAGCCAAGCCGATCTCGTTCGGCGTGCCCGGAGCGGCGACGTCGACGCGTTCGAGGAGCTCTATCGCGGTCATGTGGGCCGGATCTACGCCGTCAGCCTGAGGATGGTGGCGGATCCCGCCCTGGCGGAGGAGCTCACCCAGGAGGCGTTTGTCCGCGCCTGGCGCAAGCTGGCTTCGTACCGGGGCACGAGCGCTTTCAGCACCTGGTTGCACCGGTTGGCGGTCAACGTGGTTCTCGATGCGATGCGCGCACGGCGCCGCTGGCGCGAGCGGTTCAGCGACGCGCCGCTGGCGCGGCCTCCCGCGGCGCCTGTCCGAGATCACCCTGAGGCGCTCGATCTCGAGCGCGGCATCGCCCAGCTGCCGCCCCGGGCGCGAGCCGTCTTCGTGCTGCACGAGATCGAGGGCTACAAGCACCGCGAGATAGCGAGGCTGCTCGATCTGTCGGTGGGTGCCTGCAAGGCCCACTTGCATCGCGCGCGGCGGCGTCTGCGAGAGGAGCTCGAGAGATGAGTGACCACGACGAGGTGCGGGCTGTCCGGGAGCTGCGGGCGGCGGTGGAGCGGTTGCCGCGGGAGGTGCGCCCGGCGCGCGATCTGTGGCCCGAGATAGCAGGCCGGCTCGACGAGCGGCCGCGCGACCAGTCCGCTGCCGGCTGGTGGCGGCTGGCGGCGGCCGTGGTTCTGATGGCCGGCGGCCTGTTCGCGGCCACCAACCTGGCGCCGGAGGCGCGCTCTCCGCTACTGCCGGTGGCGGCGGTTGCCGAAGCCGGCTCGGCCATGGCTGCGGCCCACCTGCGCCAGCGCGATGGCGTGTTGCATGCCCACAACGATCTGATCGCCGTCGCCGCGCAGCGGCGGGGGCGCCTCGACGCGGTCGGTGCCGCGGCGCTGGTCGCCGGCCTGGCGGATCTGGAACGGGCCACGGCCGAGATCGAAGCCGCCCTGGCCGACAGCCCGCGGGACCGGCGCCTGCGGTTGGCGCTGGCGGCGGCCTACCGGCGGGAGGCCGGCTGGACCTCTCGCCTGGCTCGCGTTTGACCGGCCTCTGGCATTGCTTTCCACAGGAGATAGAAAGATGCGCAAGACGACACTCTGGACCTTGGCGATTCTCTTTGCCGCCGTTGCGGCCCGGGCCGAGCAGTCGGTCAACGCCACCCGATCGGTGGCGGCCGACGCGACGATCTCGATCGAGAACGTCGTCGGTTCGCTGACGATAATCGGTTCGGACGAGACCGAGCTGCGGGTCACCGGAACGATGGGCGACGATGTGGAAGAGCTCGAGATCAGTGGCGACGCCGACGAGCTGTCCATCGAGGTGGTTATCCCGGACGACGACAATTGGCAGGGGAAGCGCAAGGTCGGGGCCGACCTGGAGATTCGGGTGCCGCGGGGCGTCAGCCTGGAGGTCGAGTCGGTGAGCGCCAGCATAGACATCAGCGGCGTCAGTGGCGCGATCGAGGCCGGCTCGGTCAGCGGTGCCGTCACGGTGGCAGGCGGTTCGAGCGACGTCGAGGTCGAATCGGTGAGCGGTGCCGTCTCGGTGACCGGTGGTTCGGGCTCGATCGTCGCCGAGTCGGTGAGCGGGGCGGTCGTGCTCGAGGGGGTGGCCGGAGATATCGAGGCGACAACCGTCAGCGGCACGATCAAGGTCGATGCGGGAGCCGTGGACGACGTCGAGCTGGAGAGCGTCGCCGGCAGCATCTACTTCAAGGGCCGTTTGACAGACGGCACCCTGGATATCGAGTCGCACAGCGGCAACGTCGAGGTGCTCCTGCCGGCCGATCTCGGTGCTGAATTCGAGCTGGAGAGCTTCAGCGGCCGGATCGAGAACGCCTTTGGGCCGGCGGCCAGGCGTTCCGATCGATACGAGCCGGGGGTGAGCGTCGAGTTCAGCACCGGTTCGGGTAGCGCCGACGTCTCGATCGAGACCTTCAGCGGCAACATCGTCCTGAAGAAGTACTAGCCTGCTAGCCGGGGCGGAGTACGCGGAGGAGCCGGCCTCGCGAGGTGGCGAGGTCGGCCCAGCTTTCGATATCCAGGGTGATGGCCGCGAGAAAGGCCGTCTTGAGCGTCGTCGACTCGCCGGTGAGCACGGCCACCAGCTCCTCCAGGTCGGGGTTGTGGCCGACGACCATCACGGTTGCGTCTCCTTCGCGCCCGCACCTGCCGATCTCCTCGAGGTGGCGCGCCGCGCCGGTGCCGTAGAGGTTGCGCGTCAGCTCGATGCGCGCCTTGGAACCGCATTCTTCGACGCAGTGTCGGGCGGTCGAGTGAGCCCGGCGGGCGGTGGAGCTGAGCACCAGGTCGGGCACGAGGCCGGCCTCCAACAGCTGTCGCCCGATGCTCCTGGCGCCCCGCCGGCCGCGCTTCTTGAGCGGCCGATCATGGTCGTCGAGGCTCGGGTCGGCCCAACTCGACTTGCCGTGGCGGAGGATCAGCAGGGTCTTCATCCGGCGTTCCCTGCTACATCCGGAGCAGCATCGCGGCCCAGTGGAAGCCGGCCCCGAAGGCCGTCAACAACACCAGATCGCCGGGCTGGCACAGGCCTTTCTGTCGTGCCTCCCAGAGGGCCAGCGGCACCGAAGCGGAGCCGGTGTTGCCGTACTCGTGGACGTTGATGTAGACCTTCTCCGGCGGCACGCCGAGCGCCTTCTGGACCGCGCTGAGGATTCTCAGATTGGCCTGATGGGGTACCACCAGGGCCAGGTCGTCCGCGCTGGTGCCGCTCGACCGCAGCACTTCACGCGAGGCCGCGGTCATCCGGTGCACCGCCTCCTTGAACACCTCGCGGCCTTTCATGATCACCGCGAGGTGCTCACCGCTCTGGGCTTCCTCGAGGGTGAACGGCCGGCGCGTGCCACCCACCTCGCGGCCCAGGATGCCGGCCTTGCTGCCGTCGGTACCGGCGGTGGCGGCGATGATCTCGATCGGGCGTCGACCGTGGCCGACGATCGCGGCGCCGGCGGCGTCCCCGAACAGCACACAGGTGTTGCGGTCGCGCCAGTTCATCAGCCGCGTGATCAGCTCCACCGCGAGCACCAGGACCTTGCGACCGTTGGCCCCCCGGTCTCGCGCCAGCTCGAGGCCCAGCAGCCAACCCGCGCAGCCGCTGCCGGCCAGATCGTAGGCCGGCACCTCGCGGGCTCCCAGTCCCACCTGGATAAACGCTGCGGTATCCGGGGAGTAGACCTCAGGGGTGTCGGTGGCGACGATGATCTCGTCGATGTCGCCCGGCTCGAGACCCGCGTCCGCCAGGGCGACCCGCGCCGCGGCGATGCCGAGGTCCGCGGTCGACTCGTGGTCGGCGGCGACGCGGCGTGTCTTGATTCCGGTTCGCGAGGTGATCCACTCGTCCGAGGTGTCGACCCACTCGGTCCACTCCTCGTTGGTCATGACCCGTTCCGGCACGTAGGCGCCAAGGCCCAGCAGGCCGATCGTTTCATCGCTCATAGGTCGACGAGTCTATCGCCAGGCCCGCGGACGCGTGCGGCTCACCTTGCGTACCCGGAATAGGGGGCATACGCTGTCGGCAATTCCCATCGAGAGTCAGGAGGAACCGATGATCGTTCGACGCCCTGCGGTATTGCTCACCCTGCTTGGTGCTCTCGTCTTCCTCCTGGCGACCCCGACGCTTGCCCAGAAGGGGGGCGAGCCTGGCGAAACGAAATGCCCGCCGGAGCTTCGCGAGGAGCTGGCGAAGCTCCTGGCGGACAACGACGACGTCTCCGTTCGGCGCGAGATCCAGGAGAAGTACCGGTCCTGCGCTGAAGAGGGCGCCGAGATTCCGCAGAGCGAGTTGGCGCGGTACGAGTACTGCGGCCGCCTGGTCTACGCTGGCAGTCTGTACTACGAGCGACTGCGCTGCTGCGGCTACGAGCCGCAGAAGAAGCTCTTCAACTGCCCGGTGGAGGTCCGCCAGCCGGGTGGCTTCGGCGCCTTTCCGGTGCCGGGCAGCTACGAGTACGTGCTGAGCTGCGTCGTTCTGAACGGTGCCTGGCAGGCGGTGGCGCTCGACCGGGTCCACCTGACCAACGCACAGTCGGGCAGGCCCGACTGGCACACGGCGGTGACCGCCAAGGTCGGTGGTGAGCTGGCCGAGCTGCCGCTCGACGGCCGCACGCTCAGGGCACGCTCGATCCTCTCCTGGAACCTGACGCCCAAGGGCGACTGTGACTACCGCCCGGTCTGGGGCAACGTCATCGAGTACAGGATCCGGCTGGATCCCACCGACGTGGCGCCTCCGGCACCTTCCGGCAAGAGGGTTTTCGCTACCAGCACGACCTACAACGGCAACCTCGGCAGCATCTCGGGCGCCCACGCGAAATGTCAGTCGCGAGCCGCCGCGGCCGGTCTGTCGGGCACCTTCAAGGCGTGGATCAGCGGTCGCACCGACGGTTTTGGCGGGCAGAACGCGGCCGACGATCTGTAGCACGCGACCGTGCCCTACCAGTTGGTCGATGGCACCATGGTGGCCGATGATTGGACCGATCTGACCGACGGCAGCCTGGATCACGCTATCGACCACGACGAGTTCGGCAACAGCGTGACGGGCAGCGTCTGGACCAACACCGAGACCAACGGCAAAGCCCACGACATCACCCGGGACTGCGGTCCGGGGTCGAGCACCAGCGCGGTCTGGACGTCGGCAAGCGGCTTCGAGTCGGGCCGCTATGGCACGTCGACGGCGAGCAGCTCGCAATGGACGATGACCACCAACACGGCCTGCAGCAACAGCTTCCGGCTCTACTGTTTCGAGCAGTAGTAGGCAGCCGGGTGCCCGGGGCCGGTCAGCTCACCCAGAGCGGCACGAGCTCGAAGCGGTCCACGTCCACCAGCCCCTGGTCCGTCAGCTTGAGGCTGGGAATCACCTCGAGGCCGAGGAAGCTCATGGCCATGAACGGGTCGTGCAGCCGGCT
>CALZJC010000041.1 GCA_945787525.1 Thermoanaerobaculia bacterium
GGCGGGCTGAGGATCGATCCCCCCGCGGCGGTTGGATCGCTGGCCCCCAACCTGACCCGGGCCGGCGGCGAGCTGGTCCTGAGCTGGCTGGAGCCGCTGGCTGGGGAGCGCCATCGCTTGCTGATGGCGCGGTTCGACGGCGCCGACTGGGCCTCGCCGGTTCTGATCGCCGAGGCGGATCGGTTTTTCGCCAACTGGGCGGATCTGCCGGCGGTGGCCGAGGGCGGCGACGGCTCCCTGGTGGCTCACTGGTTGGCCAAGACCGCCGCGGCAACCTACGCCTACTCGATCTTCCTGGCTCGCTCGGTGGACGGCGGCGCCAGCTGGACCGAGTCGGGCCGGCTGAACGACGACGAGACGGCCACCGAGCACGGCTTTGTCTCCTGGGCGCCCGAAGGGGAGGGGCTGCGGGCTTTCTGGCTCGACGGCCGCGAGATGGAGCAGGGCGGCGCCATGAGCCTGCGCACGGCGCTGGTCGGTGAGGCGGTCGGCGCCACCGAGGTGCTCGATGGCCGCGTTTGCGAGTGCTGTGCGACCGATGCTTCCAGTGCGGCGAGCGGCCCGGTAGTGGTCTACCGCGATCGGGGTGACGACGAGATCCGGGACATTTTCCAGGTGCGCCGCAGCGGTACCGGCTGGACCGAGCCCCGTTCCACCATGGCCGACGGCTGGAATATCGCCGGCTGCCCGGTCAACGGCCCGGCCGTAGATGCGGCTGGCGAGACGATGGCGGTGGCCTGGTTCACGGCCGCCGGCGACACCCCCCGGGTGCAGCTGACGCTTTCGACGGATGGCGGCGTCACCTTCAGGCGGCCGCTGGTGATCGACGCGGCGGGCCCGGCGGGGCGGGTCGACGTCGTCCTCGACGGCGTTGGCGGTGCGGTGGTCAGTTGGCTGGCCGTTGCCGCTGACGCCGGCTCGGTACGCCTGCGCCGGGTGTCGAGGAGCGGCAGCATGGGCGAGCCGCTCGAGATCGCCACCACCGGCGCCGCCCGCGCCAGCGGCTTCCCGCGGCTCGTCCGCCTCGACGACACCCTCTACCTCGCCTGGGTCGACACCACCCCCGAGGACGGCCAACGCATCCGAGCACGGTCCGTACCGTTAGACGATCTGCCCCTGGCGTTGTAGAGGTCGATCTTCGCGCGTCGCTCAGGGCCCGCGCGGCAGGCAGCGCAGCTCGCTCAGGTTGATGCCCAGCTCCAGATCGGTGCGCAAACCGACCAGTTTGCGGCACAACCGAGCCGTCTCGGCGTGCTCGCGCAACCGCTCGCCGAGCTTGCCTTCGATCTCGCCGGCCGATTGCAGCGCCTCCTCGAGCGTCGCGAAGCGCGCCAGCAGCGCAGCCGCGGTCTTCGACCCGACGCCCGGAACGCCTGGGATGTTGTTGCCGCGATCCCCAGCCAGGGCCAGGTAGTCAGCCAGCTGATCGGGGCGAACGCCGAACTTCTCCACCACCGCCGCAGCATCGGTGTCGCGCCCTCGGAAATGGTCGCGCACCCGGACGCCGGCCGCCAGCAGCTCGCCGAAGATCTTGTCGGTGGAGAGCACGATCGCCGCGGCGCCGGCCGCCGCGGCCTTGACCGCCATGGTGGCGATCACGTCGTCGGCCTCGATTCCCGGGACGCTATGAGAGACGACGCCGATCTCGCGGAACGCCTGCCGGTAGCTGTCGAGCGCCTCTCGCAAGGCTTCGGGCATCGGAGCATGCCCCTGCTTGTAGTCCGGATCGAGCTCATGACGCCAGCTTCTGCCCCTGCCGTCGAAGACGCAGGCGCAGTGGGTCGGTGTGCACTGACGCAGTGCCCGCCGCAGCGACTGCACCGACGACGCGCGCGCCCCTGCCGCCCGCTCCGGGCCGTCCTCGCCGGGCTGTGCGGCGTAGACCCGCCGGATCAGGTTGAGGGCGTCGATCAGCAGCAGGATGATGGCGCGCTGTTCCACGGTACCGGCCCATCTAATCAGACCGGCTGGAGAATGCCGGCGCCGCGCCATCGCCGGAGCCGGCTCCGCAGGCGGTGATCCGCCGCGAAGTCCTTTAGATGGCGTACAATGCGCCGACCCTCGCCGGCCCGGGGGGCCGTTCGACGCGAATTGGCGCGATTGGCCGGCCAATGACCGGCAACGAGGTGATTTCTCCATGAAGACCGACGCTGAATTCGATCCGCGGGAACGCGACGTCGACCCTGAAGAGACGCGCGAATGGAAGGAGGCGCTCGAGGCGGTGGTCGAGCGCGATGGCCCCGATCGGGCCCACTTCCTCATCGAGGCGCTGGTCGACAAGGCCCGTCGCAGCGGCGCCTATCTGCCGTACAGCGCCACCACCGCCTACGTGAACACCATCCCGCCGCACCAGGAGGCGCGCCGGCGCGGCGACCCGGCGCTCGAGCGGCGCATCAAGTCGATCCTGCGCTGGAACGCCATGGCCATGGTGGTGCGGGCCAACCGCGACGGCAAGAACGTCGGCGGCCACATCGCCACCTATCAGTCGGTGGCCAACCTGTACGAGATCGGCTTCAACCACTTCTTCCACGCCCCGACCAAGGAGCACGGCGGCGACATGGTCTATTTTCAAGGCCACAGCTCGCCCGGAATCTATGCGCGCGCCTTTCTCGAGGGACGCATCAGCGAAGAGCAGATCGCCGGCTTTCGCCAGGAGGTGACGGGAAACGGCATCTCCTCCTACCCTCATCCCTGGCTGATGCCCCATTTCTGGCAGTACCCGACCGTGTCGATGGGTCTGACCGCGATCACCTCGATCTACCAGGCGCGATTCATGCGCTATCTCCATCATCGCGGTCTGATCGACGCCGCGGGGCGCAAGGTCTGGGCGTTCCTGGGTGACGGCGAGATGGACGAGCCCGAGTCCCTGGGCGCCATCTCGCTGGCCAGCCGCGAGAAGCTCGACAATCTGATCTTCGTCATCAACTGCAACCTGCAGCGGCTCGACGGGCCGGTGCGGGGCAACGGCAAGATCATCCAGGAGCTGGAGGCGGTCTTCCGCGGTGCCGGCTGGAACGTCATCAAGGTCGTCTGGGGCGCGAACTGGGACCCGTTGATCGCCAAGGACCACTCCGGACTGCTGCGGCAACGCATGGAGGAAGTGCTCGACGGCGAGTATCAGGCCTACGCCGCGGCGCCCGGCGATTTCGTGCGCAAGAACTTCTTCGGCAAGTACCCCGAGCTCGAGGAGCTGGTGGCGGACATGTCCGACCAGGAGCTCTGGCGACTGAAGCGCGGCGGCCACGATCCGCAGAAGGTCTACGCCGCCTACGCCGCGGCGGTCGAGCACACCGGTCAGCCGACGGTGATTCTGGCCAAGACCGTCAAGGGCTACGGCATGGGCGAGGCCGGCGAGGGCCAGAACATCACCCACCAGCAGAAGAAGATGGGTGAGGAGTCCCTGGCGCAGTTCCGCGACCGGTTCAACATTCCGGTGTCGGTGGAGAAGCTCGACGAGCTGCCGTTCTACAAACCGGACGAGGACAGCGCCGTCATGCGCTACCTGCGCGAGAGGCGCGAGGCCCTGGGCGGTTACCTGCCGGGACGCTGTCCGGTCACCGCGCCGCTGCCGGTGCCCGAGCTGGAGGCGTTCAGCGTCCTGCTGGAGGGCAGCGGGGATCGCGATCTCTCCACCACCATGGCGTTCGTGCGCATCCTCATGACCCTGCTACGCAACGACGGCATCAAGGAGCGCATCGTGCCGATCGTCGCCGACGAGGCGCGTACTTTCGGCATGGAGGGGTTGTTCCGCCAGGTCGGCATCTACGCGCCCACCGGACAGCTCTACATCCCGGAGGATCGCGACCAGCTGGCCTACTACCGCGAAGAGCGCGAAGGCCAGATCCTCCAGGAGGGTATCTCAGAGGCCGGCTCGCTCTCCTCCTGGATCGCCGCCGGCACCGCCTACGCCAACCACCAGCTGCCGATGATTCCGTTCTTCATCTTCTACTCCATGTTCGGCTTCCAGCGGGTCGGTGACCTGATCTGGGCGGCGGCGGACCAGCGGGCGCGCGGCTTTCTGCTGGGAGCAACCTCGGGGCGGACGACGCTCAACGGCGAGGGCCTGCAGCACCAGGACGGCCACAGCCACCTCCTCTCCTCGACGGTGCCCAGCTGCGTCTCCTACGACCCGACGTTCGCCTACGAGCTGGCGGTGGTCGTCCAGGACGGCCTGCGCCGCATGTTCGCCGAGAACGAAGACGTCTTCTACTACGTCACCCTGCTGAACGAGAACTACGAGCACCCGCCGATGCCGGCCGGAGTCGAGGACGGCATTCGCAAGGGAATGTACTCCTTGCGCGAGGCGCCGAAGAAGCGGGGAAAGACAGCGCCACGGGTGCAGCTGCTGGGCTCGGGCGCGATTCTGCGCGAGGTGATGGCGGCGGCCGACCTGCTGGCCGAGGACTTCGGCGTCGCGGCCGACCTGTGGAGCGTGCCGGGCTTCAATGAGCTGCGCCGCGACGGCATGGAAGTCGAGCGCTGGAACCGGCTGCATCCGGGCAAGAAACCGCGGCGCAGTCACGTCGAGGAGTGTCTCGAAGCCCGTCAGGGACCGGTGGTGGCCTCAACCGACTACATGCGCAGCGTCGCCGACCAGATCCGCCCGTGGGTGCGGGGCCGCTACGTCACGCTGGGCGCCGACGGCTTCGGCCGCAGCGACATGCGGGACGCGCTGCGCGGCTTCTTCGAGATCGACCGTCATCATGTGGTGGTGGCGGCGCTCAAGGCATTGGCCGACGAGGGCGAGGTGCCGGCGTCGAAGGTGAGCGAGGCGATCAAGAAATACGGTATCGACCCCGAGGCGCCGGAGCCCTGGAAGCTCTGATGGCGACCGAGGCGGTCAAGGTCCCCGATCTGGGAGACGTCGACAAGGTCGACGTGGTCGAGGTGCTGGTCGCCAACGGCGACGAGGTCGATGTCGACTCGCCGCTGATCACGCTCGAGAGCGACAAAGCGTCGATGGACGTGCCTTCGCCGCTGGCCGGCAAGGTGGCCGAGGTCCAGGTCAAGGCGGGCGACCAGGTGGGCGAGGGCGATCTCATCCTGACGCTGGAGGTTGCCGCCGCGGCGCCCGCGGCTGAAGCGGAGGCCGAGCCGGAGCCTGAAGCGGCCGCGGCATCGACCGAGGGGGACGTGTCCGAGCCGCGCGCGCCCGCCGTCGAAGCTGCCGTGCCCGAGCCGCAAGCGCCCGCCGTCGAAACGGCTGTGCCGGCGCCCGAACAGCCCGCCGCAACCGTGGCCGCTGTGGTCGAAGCGGCGGCGCAGGCCACGGCCCACGCCAGCCCTGCGGTGCGGCGTTTCGCCCGCCAGCTGGGCGTCGACCTGACGCAGGTCCGGGGCACCGGGCGCAAAGGCCGCATCGTCAAGAGCGACGTCGAGGGCTGGGTCAAGAAGGCGTTGGCCCAGCCGGCGGCGCGTGGCGGCCTGCTGCCCGAGATGCCGGTGATCGATTTCTCCAGGTTCGGCGAGATCGAGCGCGTCGCGCTGACCCGGGTGCAGAAGATCTCGGGTCCCAACCTGCAGCGCTCCTGGCTGCACGTGCCCCACGTCACCCAGCACGACGAGGCCGACGTCACCGATCTGGAGGCGTTCCGCCAGGAGCACAAGGATCGGGCCAAGGCCGAAGGTTTCAATCTGACGCCGCTGGCGTTCGTGCTCAAGGCCGTGGTGGCGGCGCTCGAGCGGTTCCCCAAGGTCAACAGCTCGCTCGATCCCGACGGCGAACACCTGGTGCTCAAGCGCTACTATCATCTCGGCGTGGCGGTCGACACCGACGAGGGGTTGATGGTCCCGGTGGTGCGCGACGTCGATCAGAAGAGCATCTTCGAGCTCGCACGGGAGCTCGCCGAGGTCAGTCAGCAGACCCGCGATCGCAAACTGACCCCCGACCGGCTGCGCGGCGCCTCGTTCACCGTCTCCAGTCTCGGCGGCATCGGTGGCACCGCCTTCACGCCGGTGGTCAACGCCCCCGAGGCGGCGATCCTCGGCGTCTCCCGCTCGACGACAAGACCGGTCTGGCGTAATGGCGAGTTCGTGCCGCGGCTGATCCTGCCGGTCTCCCTCTCCTACGACCACCGCATCATCGACGGCGCCCTGGCGGTGCGGTTCACGACCTACCTCTGCCAGGTGCTCGCCGACATCCGGCGTCTTCTTCTGTAGGCCCTTGCTGGCGCCGATCGCATGACCGACATCCTGGAGATCCGGGTTCCGGACATCGGTACCGACGAGAAGGTAGATGTCGTCGAGATCCTGGTGGCCGCCGGCGAGACGGTGGCGGTCGACGACGGCCTGGTCACGGCGACAAGGTCGGCGAGGGGGACCTGATCCTGACGCTGGCGGCCGTTGGCGCCGCCGATGCGGGCGAGATCGAGGCGCCCGGGCCGCAAGCCCGGGCCGAAACCGTGGTCGCGGCGAGCGCCGCCGAGGAGCCGCCAGCAGAGCCCGCCGAGGAGCCGGCGGCGGCCGCTTCGGCGCCTTCGGTGCCGGCCGCGCCGGTGCCCCGGCGTGCCGTCACCGGCTCCGCCACGAGCCGCCATGCCGAGGTCCTGGTCCTGGGTGCCGGTCCCGGCGGCTATACCGCCGCCTTCCGCGCCGCCGATCTGGGCAAGCGGGTGGTCCTGGTGGACCGCGACGCGACGCTCGGCGGTGTCTGCCTCAACGTCGGCTGCATTCCCTCCAAGGCGCTGCTGCACGTCGCGCGGGTGGTCGACGAGGCGGCCGATCTGGCCGCTCACGGCGTGACGTTCGGCAAGCCGAAGCTCGACCTCGACAAGCTGCGCGGCTGGAAGGAGTCGGTCGTCGCCCGGCTGACCGGCGGCCTGGCCACCATGGCCGGCAAGCGGGGCGTCGAGGTGGTGCGCGGCGAGGGCAGGCTGACCGGACCCAACGAGATCGTGGTGAGCACCGACGAAGGCGAGGTCACGATCGGCTTCGACGCGGCGATCCTGGCGGCGGGCTCGCGGGTGGCCCGTATCGGTGGCGTGCCCTGGGACGATCCGCGGGTGATGGATTCGACCGGCGCCCTCGAGCTGCGGGATGTGCCCCGGCGGCTGCTGGTGGTCGGCGGCGGCATCATCGGCCTCGAGATGGCCAACGTCTACGCCGCCCTGGGCTCGGAGCTGACTATCGTCGAGCTGCTCGACGGCCTCGTCCCAGGTTGCGATCGCGACCTGGTGCGACCGCTCGAACGGCGGCTCGAGAAGCGCTACGGCGCCGCGATCCACCTCCGGACCCGGGTGGCCGAGATCAGGGCGCAGAAGAACGGTCTCAAGGCCTCGTTCGCCGGCGACGACGCGCCAAAGCCGAAGCTGTTCGATCGCGCCCTGGTGGCGGTCGGCCGCCGGCCCAACGGCGACCGCATCGGCCTCGAATCGGTGGGGCTGGAGCTCGACGAGGGCGGCTTCCTGCCGGTCGACCGGCAGCAGCGCACCGCGGTGCCCCAGATTTTCGCCATCGGCGATCTGGTACCCGGCCCAATGCTCGCCCACAAGGCGAGCCACCAGGGCAAGGTGGCGGCCGAGGTGGCCGTCGGGCTGAAGAGCGGCTTCGACGCCCGGGCGATCCCTTCGGTGGCCTACACCGACCCCGAGATCGCCTGGGTCGGGCTGACCGAGACGGCGGCCAAGGCCGAGGGCGTGGCCTACGAGGTGGGGCGCTTCCCCTGGGCGGCCAGCGGGCGCTCGCTGGGCATGGGCCGGGAGGAGGGGCTGACCAAGATCCTTTTCGATCCGGCTACCAGGCGGGTGCTCGGAGCCGGGATCGTCGGCGCCGGCGCCGGCGACCTGATCGCCGAGCTGACGTTGGCCATCGAGATGGACTGCGAGGCCAGCGATCTGGGCCTCACCATCCATCCGCACCCCACCCTGTCGGAGACCGTCGCCTTCGCCGCCGAGGTTTTCGAGGGCACCATCACCGATCTCTATCTGCCGCGCCGCAGGCGGCGCTGAGCGGCCCCGCGCCGCGCCGGCTCACAGCGGTCCGGGGCTCACAATCGTTGCGGACCGACCCGGTCGTCGGCGTCATCTGCCCACCGGGATACGTGAGAACATGCGAGCGTCACTCCCGAGGTGCGTTCATGAGAAGAGCTCGATCCGACCACCGACACCGATACCGGCTCTGGGCCGGTCTGACGACGCTCTTGGCGCTGCTCGCCATGAGCGCTTCGCCGCTCGCGGCCGAGTCGCTGGGCTCGCGCGAAGGAGCCCAGTTGACGGTGCTCCACCTGGCCGACGTCTACGAGATGCTGCCGGTCAGCGGCGGCAAGTTTGGCGGCCTCGCCCGGGTGGCGGCGCTCGAGCGGCAGCTGGCGGCCGGGAAGAGCCACGTCCTGATGACGATCGGCGGCGACTTCCTGTCGCCGTCGGTGGCCTCCAGCGTCTTCGAGGGCGAGCAGATGGTCGCGGCGCTGGGCGCCATGGGGCTCGATCTGGCGACTTTCGGCAACCACGAGTTCGACTTCGGCCCCGAGATCCTGCGGCAACGGATGCGCGAGGCGCCCTGGGAATGGGTGGTGAGCAACGTGCTGGACGCCGCCACCGGCGAGCCGTTCGGCGGTGCCGCGCCGTATCTGGTGCGCGAGTACGGCGATCTGAAGGTGGGGTTCCTGGGTCTTTGCCTCATCGGCGAGGAGATCACCGCCAAGAACCGCCAGGGGGTCGAGTTTCTCGACCCGTTCGCCACCGCCGAGCGCTATCTGCCGGTGCTCGAGAGCGCCGGCGCCGAGGTGATCATCGCCCTGACCCATCTCGACTTCGCCGATGACGTGCGGCTGGCGCGACGCTTTCCCCGCATCGACCTGATCCTCGGCGGCCACGAGCACTTCGCGATCACCACCCACGTCGAGCGCACCCTGATCACCAAGCCGGGCTCGGACGCGCGCAACGTGGCGCGCATCGACGTCAGCCGGCCGCGCGCCGGCGCGGCGATCGAGAAGCATTTCGAGCTGGTGCCGATCGTCGCGGGTCTGGTGGATGAGCCGCGCACCGCCGGCGTGGTCTCCGAATGGGAGTCGCGCCTCGACAGCGCGCTGGCCGTATCGGTGGGTACCACCGGGGAACCGCTCAACGCGGTGGCCGAGGTGGTGCGCTCGGGCGAGAGCAATCTCGGCAACCTGTTTGCCGACGCCATGCGGGGGGAGACCGGGGCGGAGATCGCCATCCTCAACGGCGGCAGCATCCGCAGCAATCGGGTCTATCCGGCCGGCGACCTGACCCGGCGCGACCTGATCGCCATGCATCCGTTCGGCGGCATCGCCTGCGAGGTGGAGGTCTCTGGCGCGGCGGTCGCCGCGGCGCTCGAGAACGGTCTCAGCCGGCTCGGCGAGAGCGCCGGCCGATTTCCCCAGATAGCCGGCATGCGTATCGAAGTGGATCCGGAACGGCCTGCGGGCGAGCGGCTGGCCGCGGCCACCTGCTGGTCGGCCCCGAGGCCGGCAGCATGCTGGTGACCATCCTCGAGCAGACGATTCGCGAGCGCCAACCGCTGGCGCCCGGCCTGGAGGGCCGCATCCGCTTCCTGGGCGAGCCGCCGCCGGCGCGCACGGCGCGGCGACGACCGGTGCTGCTCGACACCGACATGGGCATCGACAGCGTCATGGGCCTGCTCTATCTGCTCAAGGCGCCCGAGGTCAGCCTCGAGGCCATCACCATCGTGCACGGCATCGCCGACGTCGAGCCGGGGGGGCGCAACGCCAGGCGGATCCTCGAGCTGACCGGCGACAGCGACATCCCGGTGGCCCTCGGTCGTCGGCGGCCGCTCCACGGCCGGCGTAGGTTCCCCTCGTTCTGGAAGCCACGGGCCAACAATCTCGGCAACGCGGCGTTGCCGGCGGCTGGCGGCCGACCGCGCAAAGGGGCCGTCGACCTGATCCTCTCGACCCTGGCCGCCAGCGCCGAGCCGATGACCCTGATCGCCATGGGACCGCTGACCAACATCGCCCTGGCCCTGGAGAAGCAGCCCGGCATCGTCGACAAGATCGACGAGATCGCGGTCATGGGCGGAGCCGTCGAGGTGCCGGGCAACGTGGGAGATCCCCACGTCGGCATCGACAACACCGCCGCCGAGTGGAACTTCTATCTCGATCCGCACGCCGCCGAGCAGGTCCTGACCAGTGGCGTGCCGATTCGGCTGATGCCGCTCGACGCCACGCTTGCCCTGCCGGTGACGGCGGAGTTTGTCGATCGGGTGCGCACCCGGCCGCGTGACCAGACCTCCGAACTGTTGCTGTCGCTGCTCGAGGCGGTGAGCGACGGCATCGACGCCGGCTGGTACTACTTCTGGGACGTTCTGGCGGCGGTCGCCACCGCGCGGCCCGAGGTCGTGGCCTGCCGCGAGGAGACGATCGACGTCGTCACCCAGGAGGGCTCGCTGCTCGGCTGGACACGCACCCACGTCGATGGCGCACGGGTCTGTGTCGTCGAGGAGGTCAACCGGCAGGCTTTCGAAGAGGACCTGCTGAAGGCTATTCTGGATTGATGGGGGGCAACAAGCTGGCGGTGTTCGATCTCGACGGCACGCTGGCCGACACCCTGCGCGTGGATCATCGTTGCTTCATCGACGCCTTCCAGATCGAGCACGGCATCGACTTTACCGATGACGACTGGGCCACCTACCAACACACAACCGACTCCGGCATCGCGCCGGAGGTGATTGAGCGCTACTTCGGGCGTCCCGCCAAGGCGGAGGAGGTCGAGCGGCACAAGCGCCGCTTTGTCGTGCTCCTCGAAGAGGCCGGCAGAGCGGAGCCCGAGGGCTTCCGCGAGGTCGCCGGCGCGACGGCTCTGCTCGCCGAGCTCGAGGCGCGTCCCGACTGGCACGTCGTCGTCGCCACCGGCAGCTGGCGCGACTCGGCGCTGCTCAAGCTGCGGCTGGCCGGCCTCGACCGCTTCGATCTGCCGCTGGCCTCGGCCGACGACGGCGAGGCGCGCGAGGAGATCGTTGCCCACGGCGTCTCCCTGGCGGACGGCAAGGGCCCGTTCGAGGGCGTCGTGCTCATCGGCGACAAGCTCTGGGACCTGGCGGCCGCCAACCACTACGGTTTCGGCTTCGTAGGTGTCGGCCCGGGGCGTGAGAATCTGGCAGAGGCCGGCGCCTCGCGAGTGTTCGACGATTGGTGCTCGACGGGCACAGTGTTGTTCGCGTTGACCGAGGAGGCCGCCGGGTGCGCGGCCTGAGGAGTCGCTGATGATGAGCTCGATACCTGGTCGGCTTCGGGCAGTGAGACGTGCGCTGGCGGCCTGGGTGCTCGTGGTGACGGCGTCCGCCCCGGCGCCGGCGGAGTCGCCTGCACTGGCGCCCGCCGACCGCGTCCTGCTCCTCGAGACCTTCCGCTTGGCCGCCGAGCTGGGCGAAGAGATCTGGCCCGGCTGGGGGGTGGCGCCGTGGGAGGTGCTGCTGGTCGGCGAGCGGCACGAAGACCTGATCACCTCACCTCGCCGGCCGGAGGGCTTTGCCGAGCTCGAGCGCGATGAGCCGCTCGAGGGCAAGGTGCTCGTCCGGGCCCGCACCGCGCCCCCGGACCTCCGCGCCACCTATCCGATCCTGGGCGGCCCGCCGGTGGTGGTCGTCGGTCGTCCGGCGGCCACGGGACTCGATCCAACGGCCTGGGTGGTCATGGTCCTGCACGAGCACTTTCACCAGCTGCAGATGTCCGACAGCGAGTACCAGACGGAGGTCGCGGCGCTGGATCTGGATGGTGGAGATCGGAGCGGCAACTGGATGCTCGACTTCCCGTTTCCCTACGACGACCCCGAGGTCGAAGCGCGCTTCAAAGGCCTGTGTACGACGATCCGGGCGGTGCTGGCGGGAGACGTGCCAGCGGCCTTCGTGGCCGAGGCATTGGGCGGTCTGGCCGCCGTCCTGCCGGAGGACGCCTATCGCTATCTCGGCTTCCAGCTCTGGCAGGAGGGCGTCGCTCGCTATGTCCAGTACCGGGTGGCGCGCCTGGCGGGAGAGAGTTTCGAGCCATCGGCGGCCTTTGTCCTGCTGCCCGACTACCGGCCGTTCTCGGACGTGGCCGCCGAGCTTCGGGCGCAGATCCTCGCCGAGCTTGCCGCGCCGCGCCTGGCGGAGCAACGCCGGATCGCTTTCTACGCCGCCGGTGCCGGGCTGGCGATGGTGCTCGAAGAGCAGTCTCCCGGCTGGCGCCGCGGCTACCTGCAGCGGAAGTTCGCGCTCGAGGGGTTGCTGCCGTGAAGAACATGCCACGCATCGGCTCGGTGATGACGCCGTTCCCCTACTCGCTCGGCCCGGGGGACTCGCTGGACGCTGCCCGCCAGCTGATGGCCAAGCACGGCATCCGCCACGTGCCGGTGATGGTGGAGGGTGGCGCGGCCGGGATGATCACCGACCAGGACCTCCGGCGGGCCGCCGCGGTCGGTGGCCCGGACGCCGAGCCGCGGGTGGGAGATCTGGCGCTGTCGGAGACCTGCCAGGTGGATATCAGCGCACCGCTCGACCTGGTGCTGGGCGAGATGGCGGGCCGGCTGCTCGATTCGGCTCTGGTGCTCAAGGGCGGCCGGCTGGCCGGCATCTTCACCGCCACCGACGCCTGCCGCGCCTTCGCCAAGTTCCTGCGCCGCGAGGCGCCCTCGCCGGACGGCGAAAGCGCCGCGTGAAGCCGCGGCGCCGACGCGCCGCCGGCTTACGACATGCCCGCAGCGCTGATCTTCGGGTGCTGTCTGACGAAGCCCACCAACCGGTCGACGTAGGACGGGAACGGCGGCGCCGCGATGCCGGTGCCGGCGAGGTCGGCCAGCGTATTGGCACAGCTGTAGTGGGTCGGGTGCAGGAAGTAGTCGACCGAGTCCGGCGGGATGCCGGTCAGCCACTGGGCGCCGGGCAGGTACTCGAGGGCCGGCTTGGCGACGGAAAGAAGCGTCGGCACCCTGACGATGCGCTTCGGGATGGCGCAGGAGATCTCGTCGAGCAGCTCGTCGACGGTCAGCGGCGCCGGATCGGCGAGCTGGTAGACCTTGCCGATGGAGCTCGTCTCGCCACTCAGGTGGGCGATGGCGTCGACCACGAAGTCGCTCGGCACCAGGTTGACGCGCACCATCGACGGGTCGCCGATGACCGGCACCAGGGCGACCAGAGGTTGCCGCATGATCAGCCGGATGATGGCGTAGGGACCGTCGTACTTCTGGGTGGCGCCGGTGCGGCTGTCGCCGACGACGATCGCCGGCCGGTAGACGGTGGCCGGCAGGCCGGAGCGCATCGCCTGCTGCACGTCGATCTCGGCCAGGAACTTGGTCTCTTCGTAGTAGTTGTTGAAGCTCTGGTCCTTCTCCAGGTCATCCTCGGTAAAGAGGCCGGCCCAGCGTCCGCTGACATAGCAGGTGCTGACGTACTGCAGGCATTCGAGGGCGGCGCAATCGCCGGCAAACTCCAGCACCCGGCGGGTGCCCTCGACGTTGACCTTCATACCCGCCGAGCGCGTCACGGCGAGGTCATAGATCGCCGCCAGGTGGTATATCTGGCGCACCGAGCGCGCCGGCACGGCGCCGTTGTCGAGCCCGAGGCCAGCCCTGGTGATGTCACCCTCGACCAGGCGTATGCGGCCGGCGGTCTCGGGATGCTCGGTCTCGATCTCGAGCCGCCGGGCCTCGGCGAGCGGCGCGAACTTGGCCTGCACCAGGCAGACTGCCTCGTCGCCTTCCTCGCGTGCCAGGATCCGGGGCAGCAGGGTGGAGCCGAGAAAACCGGGGAAACCAGTGAAGAGGATCGTGGCCATCGTGGAAAACTCCTTCGGCGCCTAGCCTGCCAGCCCCCTGCGCTGACCCTAGCACCGCAGCCAGGTACGGCGCACCGTCTGCCGGAGCAGTCCGCCCGTCAGTCCGAGTTGCCAGCCACCGCGTCGACCATCACCCGGCTGCCCTGCAGCGCCAGCCGTTGCATGTAGAGCCGCATGCCCGCCGCGCCGCCGAGCTCCTCGCCGCCGCCGGCCCGCCCCGGCCCGCCGTGCATGGTCTGCGGCAGCGCGACGCCCGACCCGGGAGCCGCACCGGCCGAGCTCTCGGAGCCCAGGTAGATGCGGCCGGTGGTGTTGGCGGCGCCGGCCAGGTAGCTGCCCAGCCAGGCCTGGTCGTCGCTGTAGACCGAGTTCACCAGAGTGCCGCCGCCCATCGCGACGATCTCGGCCGCCTCGACGGCGCTGCCGTCGTAGGGCAGCAGGGTGGCGAGCGGCGCAAAGACCTCACGGCGATGGATGGCGTCGACGTCGTGCGCGTCGGTGGCCTCGAGCAGGGTCGGGCCGAAGGAATAGCCCTTGCCGGTCGGGCTGCCGACACCCTCGACCCGGCCGCCGGCGCCGAAGACCGCTGCGGCTTCGGCCGTCAGCTCGGCGGTCCCGGTGATCGCGTCCTCGAGCTGGGCGGCGGTGGCCAGCGGCCCCATGCCGACCGACTCGTCGGCGGGGTTGCCGGTGACGACCTTCGTGAGCCGCTCGATGAGCTGCTCGCGCACCCGGGCCAGCTGCTCGACGGGCACCAGGATGCGCCGCACGGCGGTGCACTTCTGGCCGGTCTTCTGGGTCATCTCGCGAGCGACGTCTTTCAGGAACAGACCCATGGTGGCGGTGTCTTCGGCCACGTCGGGCCCGAGCACCGCCGCGTTGAGGCTGTCGGCCTCGACGTTCAGCCGCACGTTGACGCCGACCAGATGGGCGTGGGTGCGGAAGATGCGAGCGGTGTCCGCCGAGCCGGTGAAGGCCAACACATCCTGGGGCCCGAGCCGGTCGAGCAGGTCGCCGGTGCGGCCGCAGAGGAGCTGCAGCGCTCCAGGCGGCAGGATGCCGGCCTCGATGACCATCTCGACCGCGCGCTCGGCGACCAGGGCGGTGGCGGTGGCCGGTTTGACGATCATCGGCATGCCGGCGGCCAGGGCGCAAGCGGCCTTCTCGGCGAAGCCCCAGACCGGGAAGTTGAAGGCGTTGATGAGCACTGCCACGCCGTGCCGGGGCACCAGCACGTGCTGACCCCAGAAGCTCTCGTCGCGGGTCAGCTGCACGCCGTCGCCGTCCACCAGGACCGAGCGGTCGCCGAGACCGCGGGCCACGCCGGCGTAGAAGCCCAGCGTGCCGCTGCCGCCGCCGACGTCGAAGTTGCCGTCGCGCATGGTCGTGCCGTTGTTGATCCGTGACAGCTCGAGCAGCTCGTTGCGGCCCTCGCGCAGGGCTCCCGACATCGCCCTGAGCAGCTGACCGCGTTGGGCGAAGGTCAGCGCCCGGAGCGCCGGCCCGCCCTGCTCCCGGGCCCAGGCCACAGCGGCGCCGAAGTCGACGCCGGCGGTCGAGCACCGCGCCACGGGCTCTTCAGTGGAGGGGTCTACCAGCGTGGCGAAGCCTTCGCTGGCCTCGTGCCAGTTTCCGGCGATATAGCTGCGTAGGGTCTTCATGGGCTCTCCTCCAATTGCCTGACGATTCTAGCCGCTGCGGTTGTCGCGGCGGGGCGCTCCGGCTCGGTTCACCGGGGCCTCGTCAACTGCGCAGAGATCTTTGACTCGGTGACGGGCGACAAGGCGGTGAAGACGGAAAGAGTCAGGCCTCGGCGCACGTGGCAGTTGCTACGGCCCCAACGCGGCCGCCAGACCCTGCCGTGCCGTCTCGAGAGCGTGGTCGAAGGCCTCGCGGAGCAGCATGGCTATCTCTCCGCCGTTTGCGGCCTCGCCGCTGGCGCTTCCCCTCACGGTCGCGGACCAGAGGGTTTGGCCATCGCGGTTCCTGAGCTCGAGCTCGAGCGCGATTCTGGCCTCCTGCGTGCCCTGCGAGTCCACCTCCTCGAGATAGATCACCCGGCCAAGGAGTCGGGCGGAGTAGTCGCCGGTGGACGTCGCCGGCTCGATGGCGACGATACCGGGGGTGCCGCGGAGTCCCACGGCGAGGGCGGTCGAGACCAGCCGGCCCGGTGGCGAGGCCCAGCGGTGGTAGGAGTAGAAGCCGACCTCCGGAGACTCGCGGCCCCGACGATAGACGATCCGGTCCTGATCGTATGGCGGGTCGACCGCGAACGCCTCCACTCCGACTGCCAGGCCGTCCTCGGTGGCGACGCCGGGAGCGTTGACCGGGAGCTCCGGTGGCGGCCTAAGAACGTAGTAGTGGGTGGGCGGCAGGCCACCGGCGCAGGCGGCGAGCAGGCCGAGGAGCGCCAGAAGTGCACCGGGGTGCGGCACGAGGTGTCTCACCGGTCCTCTCCCTCTCCCGGCTTGCGCTCCGGCTGGCGGGGATAGCGGAGTAGGAGGCTCGGTCGTTCCTTGAGGGTCTGCGAGAGAGATCTCAGGTTGGCGGCAGCTTCCCTCAGATCCCGCAGCATCGCGTCCAGCTCGGCGCTGTTTCCCTCGACGGTGGCGAGGGCGCCGTCGGCCGTGCCAAAGGTGCTCTCGGCTGAATCGATCAGGCCCGCCAGGCGGCGGCCGGCGGGGCCGATGGCCTGCCGCAGGTCGCCAACCAGGGCGCCGACCTCATCGGTCAACTCCGGCACGCTGCTGGCGCCGGTTTCCATCTCGTCAGCTAGCGACTCCAACCTCGAGACCAACCCCGACGCTCGCGGCCCGACCTCCTCGAGCAGCGGCCGCAACGCCGCCAGAGAACCGGAGATCTCTTCGACGTTCTGCTCCGACAGGAGAGCTTTGAACCCGCCCATGAGCGGCTCGACCTCGTCGTTGAGCTTGCCGACGAGCTCGGTCGCTTGATCCAGTAGCAACGGCAGCCGGTCGGTGGTGCCACCGAGCCCGTCGAGCGCCTCCATGATCGAGCCACCTTCGGTTCCCGTGATGCGGCTGCCAGGCGACAGCGGGGCGCCGTCTGCGGGCCCCGCGAGGATCTCGAGATATGGGGCGCCGAGGAGCCCGTCGCTGGTGATCCGGGCCGAGCTGCCGGCGGTGAGAGCCACGTCTTCGTCCATGGCGACGCGGAAGATCACCGGCCAATCCTCGCCGGCGCGCAACTCGATCGTCTTGACGCGGCCGACCTCTATGCCCGACACCCGGATGCGGTCGCCTCGACGGATGCCGCTTGAGCTCTTCATCAGTACGTCGTAGGTCGCCTTGGGACCCTTGAACGGTGTCAATCCGACGATCCAGATCGTGCCGGCGACCAGGATCGCCAACGCCAGGACGACAAACACCCCGGCCCGCACCTCGTTGCGGTCAGCCAACCGACTCCTCCTCCAGCATCCACCGGCGGAAGCGCTGGTTGTCCGCGGTTTCCTCCTCGGGCTGGCGCTCGAGAAAGCGCCGCACGACGGGGTCGGGGCAATGGCGCACCCGATCCGGCGATCCGGTGACCAGAAAACGGCCCTCGTGGATCAGTGCGATCCGGTCCGCTATCGCGAAGGCGCTGTCCAGCGAGTGGGTGACCACGACCAGGGTGATTCCGAATACCTCCTTGAGTTGGATCAGCAGACGATCGAGACCGGCGGCGGTGACTGGATCGAGCCCCGCCGACGGTTCGTCGCAGAAGAGAAGATCTGGGTCCAGGGCCATCGCGCGCGCGAAAGCGGCGCGCTTCTTCATGCCGCCACTCAACTCCGACGGATAGCTGTTGATGGCACCATCGAGGCCCACCAGCGCCAGCTTGATGCGGACGATGATGCGCCGTGTCGACTCCGGCAGAAGGGTGAACTCCGCCAGCGGCAAGTCGACGTTCTCCCCCACGGTCATCGAACCGAACAGAGCGCCACTCTGGAAAGCCATACCGATGTGCTGGCGCAGATCGTGGAGCTCGTCCGGGCCCGCCGCGAAGATGTCCGTGCCCCGGATCGAGACCCTCCCCGTGTCTGGCCGCTCGAGGCCGACCAGGCAACGCAGCAGTGTGCTCTTGCCGCTGCCGCTGCCGCCGAGGATCACCAGGGTCTCGCCCGCCTCGACGCTGAGGTCGAGGCCATCGAGCACTACATGGTCTCCGTACGACTGCCTGAGACCGCGCACTTCGATCGCCTGGCTCGTCGCTTCCATGCACTACTGCCTGACGAAGAAGACGGCCGTGACGACGAGGTCGGCGGCGATAATCAACACGATCGAGCGGACCACGGCGGTGGTTGTCGAGCGGCCGACCTCATCGGCGCCGCCACGGGTGCCGAGCCCCTGCTGGCAACCGACCAGACCGATGATGCCGCCGAAGACGAACGCCTTGAGCACTCCAGCCCAGAGGTCCTCGAGCTCCAGCGCCGCGAGGCTGTCCGCCAGATAGCCGCCGGCGCCCAGACCGAGGGCCAGGACACCGACGCCGGCACCGGCGAGAATGCCCACGAGGTTCGCGAAGAGCGCCAGACACGGCACGGCGACGAGCAGGGCGGCGAGGCGCGGCACTACCAGGTAGTGCACCGGGTCGATGCCGATCACCGTGAGGGCGTCGATCTCTTCTGAGACCTTCATCGTGCCCAGCTCCGCGGTGAAGGCCGCGCCGATACGGCCGGCGATGAGAATGGCGGTCATCAGCGGCCCCAGCTCGCGGGTGATCGAGACCGCCACGAGATCCGCCACCAGATGCGTGGCCCCGATGGCACGCAGCTGGTAGGCGGACTGCAGAGCGAGGATGATCCCCATCAGTGCAGCTATCAGCGCCACCAGGGAAAGCGATTCGTTGCCGGCCCGGACGATCTGACGCACCGTCTCGCGCAGGCGGATCGGCTTGCCGCGCCAAGGCTCGACAAGCGTCTGGTCGACGGCGGTGACCGCGAGGCGCCAGAGGCGCCCGGTCTCGGCCAGCTGTTCGAGGAGCGTGGCGCTTGAGCGCCGGACCATCTGGGCGAGCATTCCTCAGACCGCTATGGCGGTCTGCAAATCCTCCCAACAGTGGTAGCAGCGGGTCAGGGCCTCTTCGAGGCCGGCCAGGCGGAAGACCTGACGCACGGAGTCGCTGGCACGCATCAGGAAGATGGCAGGACTGCCGTCGCGAGTGGCCATCAGCGCCTCGACGAGCACCGCGAGTGCGGCGGTGTCTATGGTCTCCACTTCGTCCAGCTCGACCACGAGATTCTTGTCGGCGCTGGCCGAGATGGCGTCGAAGACCGCCCGCCGAAGCTCAGGGGCCTCCCGATAGCTCGCCCGGCCTCGCAGGTGGAGCAGCGCCGTCGCTTGCATGGCGTCGGGCACGAACTCGATCTGGAGCGGAAGCACCTTACGAGGAAGTCTAGCAAGGTGACGGTCTTGCTCGCGGCGGTCGGAGTGCATTAGCGCCTCAGCAGGAGCCAGTACCTGAAGATGCTGCTCGCGGGGGCGAGGCCCAGTCGGGTCCAGAGCCAGAAAAGCATGGAGATCCAGGCGATGTGGCCGATCCCCAGCAGTCAAACGAATCCCTCGCCCCCCCTACTGCAGGGGTCGTCCGAGTTGTTAGTCTAGGCGGCCGAGAGCGACCGCCGTCATGACCCGCCAACCCGACTACGACCAGTTCGAAGCCTCGGAGCTGTACTGCGCCACCTGCAAACGGGCGACGCCGGTGCGCAAGCGGCTGCTGATGGTGCTGCCGACCGGCAACCGTTACGACTACCTGTGCAGCGTCTGCGGAAGCTCGGTCGGCGACAAGACCGACGACGACGCCAGCGACTTCAAGATCCTCTTCCCGCACTAGCGCCAGGCAGGTCGGTCGACCTACCCCAAGCTAGTAACGTGGGGCAGCCGTTCGCCCTCGGCGCCGGCTGGTGGTGCTCCGGTGTCCGGCTGTCGGGCCTGGAGCCGGTTCAGCCGCTCTTCCGGGGTGAGCTTCGCCAGGGCTTCGGCCGCATCGTAGAAACGCTCGAGATCGCCGTCTTGATCCGCCAGCAGAGCCCGTAGGGCGGGTACCAGGTCGTGGTAGGCGCCCAGCGATGCCAGCCGGGCGTTGTTGAGGCCGGTGTCGAAGAAGCCGTCCCAGCGGTCGCCCCACTCGGGGCGGCGCTCGCGATAGGCAGCGCGCAGCTCGTCGATCAGGGCGGCCTTGCGTTGTCGCTTCCAGCCATCCGGCCGCGGCGCGGCGAACGCCTCGGCCAGCCTGGCGCGGGTCGCCAGCGCCAGCGCGATGACCTGGTCGTCTCGCCGCCGGGAGGCGAGCCAGCCCTCAAGCTCCCCGGCCGGCCCGTACGCGGCCAGCCAGCGGGCAACGCCCTCCTCTTCCACCAGCGAGGCGAACGATTCGTTGAACGTCGTGTCCCCCTGGGCGTAGAGCCGGCGGTGGGCCAGCTCGTGGAACAGCAGGGCCGCCAGGCCGGGCTCCGGCAGGGCCAGGAAGCTGCTCAGGAGCGGGTCGCGAAACCAGCCCAGGGTGGAGAAGGCGCGCACCCCGGCGACGTCGACGTCCATGCCCCGCTCCGCCAGCCGGTCGGCGAACCGGCGGGCCGCCGGCTGCGAGAAGTAGCCGCGGTAGGAGACGCAGCCGGCGACGGGGAAGCACCAGATCTCCGGCTCCACCGAGAGCTCGGCCGCGGCGCTGACGGTCCAGGTGGCGTACGGGCGGCCGAGCTCGACGTAGCTGTCGTAGCTGCGACCCACCGGCAGCGACAACTCCTCCTCTGCAAAGCCCACCAGGGCCCGGGCCGAGCGCAGTCGCCCGGCCAGAGCGGGCTCCGTCGCCGGATCGGCCAGCAGCCGTTCCACCGGCCGCCGCTTGGCCATCAGGCGCAGACCGCCCCAGGCCGTGCGTGCGCTGTAACAGCCGCTGAGGAGCAGAGCGACGGCCGCGGTGACTGCGAGCGCGCGAGGTGGTGTGGTCGTGGGTCCGGTCACCAGCGGGTTATGGCTGTGAGAGTTGCGGGTCCCGACGAGTCTAGCCCGCGCGGTGGGTCTTGCTGTGGTCACCCTGCGAACCTTGCTCACGGGGACACGAACCGCTCGCACGGGGCGCGAGCTCGATCATGTCCCCAGCCTGTGGACTGCGCAGGAGGCTCCGTCTGGGAGCCAACGAAGGCGGCGCGTCATCGCGCGGGGACATGATCCTGCGGCTCTGCCGCAGGTTCGTTTCCCCCTCTCCGGAACGGCTCCCACCGTTGCACCCTCTTGACATCTGTGCAGCATGGGTGTATTAGTAGACCAGTACAGCGGTTCACCCAACCATGCTGATCGCCATCAACCCCTCCGACCCCCGTCCGATCTACCGCCAGATCATGGACGAGATCCGCCGCTCGCTGGTCGTCGGCACCCTTGTGCCGGACGACCCGCTGCCGTCGGTGCGCCAGCTGGCGGGGGAGCTGCGGATCAATCCGAACACCGTCCAGCAGGCCTACCGCGAGCTGGAGCGCGAGGGAGTGGTGCACGTCAAGCGGGGTCTCGGCACGTTTGTCAGCAGCGTGCTCTCGCAGCGCTCGGAGCGCGAGGAGCTGGCGCGGTCAGTGGCCACCCGCGCCCTGCGCGAGGCGCACCGGCACGGTCTGTCGGTGGACGAGCTGGTCGAGGCGGTGCGCACGGCGGCGCGCGACGAGAGGCGGCGGCACGGGGAGACGGACGAATGATCGAAGAGCTTTTCCAGAGGTTCGAAGACCGGCCGGTGGCGGCCCGCACGCGTGGGCTGTGCAAACGGTTCGGCACGCAGACGGCGCTCGACGGCCTCGAGATGACGGTGCCCGAGGGCGCGGTCTATGTGCTGGTGGGGCCCAACGGGGCCGGCAAGACGACGACCCTGAGGGCGCTGCTCGACCTGACGGTGATGGACGACGGCACCGCCGAGGTCTTTGGGCTGCCCTGCGTCGAGCGCGGCGCCGACGTGCGGGCGCGAATCGGCTTCGTGCCGGACTCGCAGGACTTCCCCTATGGCGGGCTCTCGGTCGACGCCCTGCTGGCCCACCATGCGACCTACTACCCCGCCTGGGACGAGTCGTACGCCGGCGAGCTCGGGCGCCAGATGGCGATCGACGGCCGGCAGCGCTACGGCGGTCTCTCCAAGGGCGAGGCGAGGCGGGTGCAGCTGGTCATGGCTCTCGCCCACCGGCCGCCGCTGCTGCTGATGGACGAGCCTACCGACGGGCTCGACCCGCTGGCCCAGGACCGTTTCCAGGCCCTGCTGGCCGACCATCTGGCCGACACGCCGACGACGGTTCTCATCTCGACCCACCGGGTGCACGAGATCGAGGGCCTGGGCGACTGCCTCGGCGTGCTGCGCGATGGTCGGCTGGTGGCGCAGCTCGAGCGCCAACGGCTCGAGCGCCTGGTGCGGGTGCGGGCGGAGGTGCCCGAGGGCTGGGCCGGCGGCGCGCTGCTGCCGCTGCCGGTGATCCGGCGCGGCGGCCGCGGCCGCGAGATCGCCTGGACGGTCTGGGGCGAGAGCGCCGCGGCGAGCGCCGCCTTTGCCGATGCCGGCGCCACGGTGCGGCAGGTCGAGCGGCTCACCCTCGAAGAGTCCACTCGCGCCCTGTTGGCCATGCCGGAGGCGTCATGAGCGCGCGACAGACCATCCACCGGCCGCCCGCGCTGGGCAGTGTGGTGCGGGCGCAGCTGCGTCTCATTCTCGGCCGCAGGCCGCGGGCTATGTGGATCGCCCTGGCGATTGTCCTGGCGCAGATCGTCGCCGCCGCCACGGGTGGCATCCTGTTCGGGATCACCATCCAGTCCGGCCCCGACCAGCCCACTCGACTCTTCTTCTCGAAGGTCTCGGACTTTGCCGGCGATCTCGATTTCGCGATCGACGAGGGCGCCGTTGCGGTGGCGGTGGCCGCGATCGGGGCGTTCATCTGGGCGTTCTTCTGGCCTTTTCGCGTCTGGCGCGGGGAGAATCCGCAGGGGCGCGGCTACCACTGGGCGATGCCGGTGGGCCGGCGAACGCACGATCTTCTGCGCGTCGGCGCCGGACTGGCCCTGCTGCCGGTCCTGACGGCGATCCTGGCGATCGTGGCGGTGGCGACCGCGGCGGCGTTCGGCCACACGGCGGTGTTCCCCGGTTGGGGGGTCCTGTTCTGGGTCAACCTGTTTGCAGGGCCGCCGCTGATCTATCTGCTGGTGTCGATCCCGGTAGTTGGCAGCCGCCACCCATCGGCCTGGCTGTGGGGCACGCTGGGCGCCGGTGTGGCGCTGGTCAGTCTGCTGCACGCCGCCGGACTCATCCGGCTGACCGAGCCGCTGTTTGGCCTGCTGCTGGGCCGCGCTGGCCTTCTGACCACCCTGGGCGGCCCGATCGTCTCCGAGATCGCCGGCTGGAGCGGCCGTCCCGCGGCGCCCTGGGCTCTGGCCTGGCTCTGCTGGCTGGCGCTCGCCGCCGTCGGCGTCTGGCTGGCGGCGACGCGCCGTCACCGTTCCATCTGACTCTTGTAGGGGGATTCCCGATGCTCGCCATCCACAATCTGACCAAGATCTACCCCGGACCGGTGCAGGCGCTGACCGACGTCGACCTCGAGGTCGGCCGCGGCATGTTCGGCCTGGTGGGACCCAACGGGGCCGGCAAGACGACCCTGATGCGGATCATCTCCGGGCTG
>CALZJC010000042.1 GCA_945787525.1 Thermoanaerobaculia bacterium
ATCCGTGATCCAGGCGGCCTCGGCTTCTGCGGCGACCGGCTCCGGCTCCTCCAGCCGATGCAGGAGGATCGCGTTGATGCCCTCGCTCATGAAGAAGGCCAGCTTCTCCGGGTCCCGGGCCCCGGTCTGATCGGGCTCGATGGCGCCCTCGAGGAGCTCCGCCAAGCGCCGCAGGTAGGTCTGGTATTGGCTGATCCTCGGGCGCTCGAGGCGGGCACCCTCCGCAATACCGCTCTCCGCAAAGCGGACCGCGAGGTAGAGGCGAAAGAGGTCCCGATGCGAGTCGACGAAGTCGAGCATCGTCATGAGCAGAGCCCGGATCTTGTCGGCGAACCCCAACTCCTGCTCGAAGATGGCCTCGATCCGTTCCATCACGGCCGGATACGTCGCATCCGCCGCGCTCTGCAGCAGCTGGGCCCGATTCTGGAAGTACAGATAGAGCGTGCCCTTGGCGACTCCCGCCTCCTCGGCGATCGCCTGCATCGTCGCTCCGGCGAGCCCCTTCTTCCCGATCACCCGGATCGCGGCCGCCTCGATCGCCTGGGTCCTGAACTCCTGGACGACTTGCTGTTTCGTCTTGCTTGGCGGCATCTCTCGACGGTCATTCACTCGACTGACTTCCCGGTCAGTCTACGGAGACACCGTGGCCGAGGTCAACGGCCGCTGGCGAGCTGGCTGGTGCCAACCGCCACCCCAGCCGTCAGAACCGGTAGCCGACGCCGACGCCGACCGCTGTGGGGCCGAGGTCGACGTCGAACGGATCTCCGTTGCCGTCCGTGCCATCCAGATTCGCGTCGAGATACCGAACGCTGGCGCAGACCTGCCAGCCACGCTCGCCGACGGCGAAATCGGCCCCCAGGACCGCACCCCAACCGAACCCCCCGCCGATCCTGACCCCGGCCCACTCGCCGTGGTTGAAGCCGACGTCGGTGCGGGCGCTATAGGCCAGGAACGGCCCGAAGTACACGTCGGCCGCACTCTGCGGCGTCAGGTGGAAGTCGGGACCCAGGGTGAACGAGCCGTAGCTAGAGGTCCCGGTGGCAACGACCACCCCATCCCGGGCGCGGACGCCTACGCCGCTCGACGTCGCCACGACGCCGACCTCGAGACCAACGCGCGGTGAGTACCGGTACTCGCCGGCGACGGTGATACCGATGTCCCGCGGGGCGAACCCGCTCACCGTGCCGCCGTCGTAACCCACCACGGACCCGCCGTCGCGGTCCGACTCCATCCAGGTGGGGCTGACGCGCAGCATCCAACCGCGTGCGGCCTCGTCCTCCGCCACCTCGGCCGCGCCCGGCGAGGCGGCCAGGAGCGCGATCGCGAGCATCGCGATGAGAAGAACGCTCGGAGAAACTGACTTCTGCATTTCCCTGCCTCCTTGAGTCCGAGTGACGATCGGCGGCCGGGTCCCGCCCCGGCGCCGACTGCCCCTCGGGTTGAAGCCACGACGTCTCACGCACCCCCGAGCCCGTCACAAGACCTCGTCCCTCGCCTTGGCCTTCTTCTGACCATACGTTCACTACTATGACCAGGTTCATTAGACTGACCACACGGTCAGTATAGGCTCCTCAGCAGGGGATGTCAACGGTCAAAGTCGCCCGACCACGACACCCTCAGCGCCGGGTTCGGCGTGCTGAGCCAGCCGAAACAGGGCTACCATGGTGCCTGGCACGGACGACACCGACCGATCCCACCAACATGCCGACAACCGAGATCAACGGCCTCAGCATCCACTACGAGCTGCTCGGCGAGGGCGAGCCGGTCGTCTTCCTCAACGGGGTCATGATGACCACCCAGTCCTGGGTGCTCCAGACCTCTCTCTTCCGGCAGCGCTACCGCTGTCTGCTGCACGACTTTCGCGGCCAGCTGCTGAGCGACAAGCCGGCCCGGCCCTGGACGCTCGCAGATCACGCCGACGATCTGCGGGCTCTGCTCGATCACCTCGAGATCGAGCGCTGCCATCTGGTCGGCACCTCCTACGGTGGCGAGGTGGGCATGGTCTTCGCCTACACCTGGCCGGACCGGGCCAGGAGCCTGTCGGTGATCTCGTCGGTCAGCGAGGTGGGACCCGAGCTGGATCGCGCGGTGGCCAGCTGGCGCACGACGGCCCTCGAGGCGCCGGAGTCGCTCTACCGGGTCGCTCTGCCGTCCAACTTCTCCCCCCTCGCGCCGGTTCATCGAGGACAACCCACAGATCGTCGAACAGGGCGAAGAACGGCTACGCGCCTGCCCGCCCGAGTTCTTCGCCGCCTTCGCCCGGCTGGTCGACGCCTTCCGCAAGGCCGACTTCACCGCCGAGCTCGAGCGCATCGAGTGCCCGACCCTCGTCCTGGTGGGCGAGCAGGACGCCCTCAAGCCGCCCGAGTACAGCCGGCTGATCGCCGAGCGGATCCCCGACAGCGAGCTCCTGTCGATCCCCGGCGCCGGCCACGCGGTGATCATCGAGAAACCGGCCGAGATCAACACGGCACTCCTCGGCTTCATCGAGAAGCACCGTCGCGTAGACTCGGCGTGACCCCCCTGCTCCCATGCGACGCGGAACCCCCAGTGCGCGGCTCGCTTTCCGTCTCGCGCTTCTGTATCTGATCTTTCTGGGGCCGACAGCGCAGGGCGCCGCGCGGCTCTCCGCCACCGACCTGGAGGTCACGCGTGGTGACTTCCTCGGTAATTTCCTCCTGACCGGTGAGCTGGTGGCCGAGGACGCGGCGCTCCTCATCGTGCCCAATGCCAACATCTGGCCCTTGACCGTCCGCTGGTTGGAGGAGGACGGCGCCGAGGTCGACGAGGGCGACACCATCGTCGAGTTCGACAACTCCCAGCTCGCCAACAACCTCGAGGGACTGGAGCGCGCGGCGATCGAGGCCGCCAACCAGCTCGCCAGCCTCCGAGCGACCGTCAGGGGCGAGGAGATCGAGGCAGAGCTCACCTTCGAACGCCAGCAGGCCGAGCTCGAAAAGGCCCGCCTCGACGCGGAGGTTCCGGCCAGCCTCCTCTCCGAGCAGGAGTACGAGGAGCGACGTCTGGCTCACGAGCGCGCCGAGCTCGGGTTCGAAGAGGCGCAGAGCGCGTTGGAGCTGAAGCGGTCCTCGACCCGGGCGCGCATCGAGAAGCAGCGCGTCGCGCTCGCCAAGGCCGAACGGGCCAGCCAAAGGGCGCAGCAGGGCATCCGCCTCCTGACCCTCGAAGCCCCCCGCGCGGGCATCCTCCTGGTCAGCGACAACGAGGACGAGGGACGACCCTTCCAGAGCGGCGACACGACCTGGCCGGGCCGCACCATTGCCCGGCTTCCCGAGCTTTCGTCGATGATCGTCGAGGCGCAGCTCTTCGACGTCGACGACGGCAGGATCCACCCCGGGATGCCGGTGACGGCGGTCGTCGATGCCTTTCCCGACGTCGACCTGACCGGCGAGGTCATCGAGGTGGATGACATCGCCAACGAGACGAGTCGCCGGTCCCTCCGCCGGGTCTTCCGCACTCGCGTGCATCTCGACGGCCTCGACCTCGAGCGCATGCGACCCGGCATGTCGGTCAAGGTGGTCGTCGAGGATCGGCGGCAGGACGTGCTCCTGGTGCCGCGCGCCGCGCTCGGCTGGTCGGAGGGCGAATCCGGCAGCGCGGTCGTGGCCGCAACGGCCGCCGGCGAGCTTCAGGCCATCGAGATCGGGCCGTGCAACCGGCAGTTCTGCGTCCTGACGGGCGGCCTCTCGGAGGGCGACCGGCTGTCCGAGTATCCGGGCGCCGAGAGACCAGCGCGGGCGGTGGTCTCACCGTGAGCCCAAGCCGGACCGCTGAGCGCCAGCCGCGCAGGCGACTCGCGAGAGCGGCGGTAGCCAGCGCAGTCGGGCTCGGCCTCGTCTGGCTGGTGCTCGGGTCGGGGACCGGCTCGAACGCGACGCAGACCTGGCTGCGCATCGAGCGCCGGGACCTGACCCTCGGCATCCCCACCGAGGGCGAGCTGCGCGCGATCGACAGCGCCCTGATCGGCCCGCCACAGCTCCGGCGGGTCTGGAACTTCCAGATCTCGATGATGGCGCCTGAAGGCTCCGAGGTCCAGGCGGGCCAGCCGGTGCTCGGGTTCGACACCACCGAGTTGAACCAGCGCTTGCGTCAGAGCATGGCGGAGGCGGACTCGGCCGAGAAGGAGCTCGAGAAGGCCGCCACCGATCTCGATATCCAGCGACGGCAGCTGGAGCTGCGGCTCGAGGAAGCCAGGGCGCGTCTGCGGCAGGCCGAGCTCAAAGCGGTCGCGAGCGCCGAGACCACGGCGGCCCGCGAGCTCGAGAAAGCACGTATCGACAGGCGCCTGGCCGAAACCGAGATCGGCAGCCTCGAGGTCTCGCTCGAGCAGCACGAGATCAGGCATCGGATGGAGCTCGCCACGCTCGAGAGCAAGCTCGAATTCGCGCGCACCAGAGTCTCCGAGCAGCAGAGCGCGATCCGCCAAATGAACGTCAAGGCGCCGCGGGACGGGACACTGATCGTCAGGAGCGACTGGCGAGGCCAGAAGAAACAGGTCGGCGACCGCGTGTGGCGCGCCGAGAAAGTGCTGGAGATCCCCGACCTCTCGGCCATGGAGGGCATGGCCGAGGTGGACGAGCAGGCGGCGGGCCGGCTCGCCGAGGGGCTGCCGGTCACCTTCCGTCTCGACGCCTATCCCGACCGCGAATATCGGGCCAAGGTGGCGCTCATCCGGCGAACGGTCCAGTCCAAGTCGTCGCAGAACCCGTCGAAGATCGTCAAACTCACCCTCGAGCTCGCTGAGACCGATACCGAGCGGATGCGTCCCGGAATGCGCTTCGTCGGCGCCATCGCCGCGGAGACGATTGGCGACGCGCTCTCGATCCCTGCGGTATGCGTCGCCTCGGACGAGGGCGGGGCCTACGTCGAAGTACGCGGCGCACTGGGTGGCCTCTTCGGCAGTCGCAAGTTGTACCCGGCGCTGGGCCGCCGGAACGACGACTACGTCGAGGTGCTCTCCGGCCTCTCACCGAGCGACCGGGTGCTGCGCCTGGTCGCCAGACAGGGCGAGACGTGAGCCGGCGCGCCGCGTTGGGTGCCGGGGTGACGGCTGCGGTCCTGCCGTGGGTGCTTCTGCCGGTCCTGCTGAACGCCTGCGGCGGCGCGAGCGACGTGCCGGTCTACCGGATCACCCGCGGCCACTTCGTCCGCAAGGTCACCGCCGAGGGCACCCTCAAGGCCAAGGAGACCACCAAGATCACCGTGCCGCCCACCGTGCGACGCCGCGTTCGCCTCGCCTGGGTGGTTCCAGAGGGCACCCAGCTCGAGGAAGGGGACCTCGTCGCCCGGTTCGACGGCAGGGATTTCGAGCTCACTCTCGAGGACGCCGCAGCGGATCTCTCCGGCACCAACCAGGACGTGGCCAAGACCCGTGCCGACAGCAGCGTCAAGATCGGCGAGTACCGCCGCGACTACGAGGTGGCCGAGCTCGAGCTGGACTTCGCCGAGCGCTTCGAGGTGACCGACGAGTTCGTCTTCTCGAGACACGAGATCGTCGAAGACGCGATCGACGAAGAGCTCGCCACCGCGCGGCGCGACCACGCCGGCGACATGAGCCAGATCCAGGAGAAGCTGGCCGATACCGAGCTCGAGATCCTCGATATCGAGAAGCGCAAGAGCAACCTCAAGATCGACGAGGCGAAGACGGGTCTGTCGAGTCTCGAAGTGAGGGCGCCCCATCGCGGCATCCTGACGTTGTCGCGCAACTGGCGTGGCGAGACCGTGTCGGTGGGGTCCGAGATGTGGCGCGGCCAGGAGATCGGCGAGATCCCGGCGCTCGACACGATGGAGAGCGAGGTCTTTGTCCTCGAAGCCGATGCCGGCGGCGTCGCCGCGGGCCAGGCGGCCAGCGTCGTGGTCGAAGCCAACCCGGAGGTCGTCTACCCGGCGAAGGTCGCCCGCATGGAGGCGGTGGCAAAGCCCCGGTTCCGCGGCTCGCCGGTCCAGTACTTCGGGGTGACGCTCGAGTTCGAGGCAACCGACACCGAGGTCATGAAGCCGGGGCAGCGGGTGGTCGCGACGCTCTACCTCGAAGAGCTGGAGGAGGCGATCGTCGTGCCTCGCCAGGCCGTCTCGCAGCAAGGCGATCACTTCTGGGTCTACAAGAGGAACGGCAGGGCGTTCGATGCCACCACGGTCGAGGTCGGCGCCGGCTCGGCGGCACTACTGGTGATCGAGAGCGGCCTGGAAGAGGGGCATGTCATCGCCCTCGCCAAGCCGCTCGATGTGCACGACCCGCCGCCCAGGCAGGGGGCCGCGCCGCATGCAGCGGACCTGCGAGGTGGCAATTGACGCCCGCCGCGGCGGCGGCCCCACGCCCGAAGATCGCCCCGCGAGGCGTCGGCGTCAGCCTGGGAGACTCCCTGCGAACCGCGCTTTCGAACCTCTCACGTCAGAAGCTGCGCGCCGCCCTGACGATGCTGGGCATTGTCTTCGGGGTCGGAGCGGTCATCGCCATGCTCTCGATCGGCGCCGGCGCCGAGCAGCAGGCCCTCGAGACGATCTCGCGGCTGGGTCTCACCAACGTGCTCGTTCGCGCCAAAGAGATCCGTGACGACGAGCTGGAGGAGGTCCGCACCAAGTCGCCCGGCCTTTCGCTGCGCGATGCCGAGGCGATCCGCGACGCCGTGCCCGGCGTCAGGGTCGTTGCCCCCAAAGCCGAGATCGAGCCGTACAAGGTGCTCGCCGTCGGCGGAACGACCGAAGCCAAGATATTCGGCGTCTCCGAGCTGCACGGCGGCCTGGTGAACCTCGAGATCGCCGAGGGTCGGTTTCTCGATCCGCTCGACGTCCGCCGGCACGGACAGGTGGCGGTCATCGGAGACGAGGTCCGGCGCAACCTGTTCGGATACGAGCCGCCGATCGGCCGGCACCTCAAGGTCAACGACGTCTGGCTCGAAGTGGTGGGGGTCCTCCGCTCGGGCGGCGGCGCGGAAAGCGATTCGTTCGAGGGCGTGCAGTTGGGCTCGTCGAGCACCGCGATCTACATTCCGGTCTCGACCGCTCTGCGCAAGTTCGACCGCCGGCCGATGGACTCGCCTCTCGCCGAGATCGTCGTCCAGCTCCAGGCCGCGGACTCCGGCCAGACCACCGCGGGTCTGATCGACGACCTCCTGGACCACCTGCACGCCGGTCAGAGCGACTACGAGCTCGTCGTTCCCGAGGCGCTGCTCGCCGAAAGCCGCCGCACCCAGAGGATGTTCAACATCGTCATGGGCTGCATCGCCGGCATCTCACTGCTGGTCGGCGGCATCGGCATCATGAACATCATGCTGGCGAGCGTTCTGGAGCGAACCCGCGAGATCGGCGTGCGCCGGGCGGTCGGCGCTCGCCGCAAGGACATTCTCTTTCAGTTCATCGTCGAGTCCTTTGCCCTGGCCGCGATCGGCGGCATCGCCGGGATTGTCATGGGGGTCGTCATCGCCAAGCTCGTGGCCGCCTCCGCCGGCTGGACGACGATCATCCAGCTGTGGTCGGTGCTGCTGGCGACCGGTGTGGCGGTGAGCGTGGGGCTGGCGTCGGGCGTCTATCCGGCTGTCCGGGCGGCGGAGCTGGATCCGATCGACGCGTTGAGGTGGGAGTAGGGCAGGCGCTGCCGGGCCGGGTCGGCCTGGCGGCGCGCTCCAGGCCGGCGAGGCGCCTCTCCAAAGACGGCCACCCACCCGGCCGGGCGGTGCAACCGCAGTCTCGTCGTGCTCTCATCGGGTAGCGCCGGTCGATCGGTCGGCCCAACGCACGCCGGTGCGACGGCGGCAGCCGGCTCAGTGCCGGTGAGCCGGGTCAGGCAACAGCAACCAGGTGCTTCCGGTCCGGGCCTCGAGTGAGAGCCACGGAGCTGATCCGAGGGACCGCCCTGCACCACAAGCCGAGGAGGTAGCAGGCATGAGAAGGGTTGGCATCGTCGGCGCCGGGATCACGCCCTGCAAGAGCCATTGGATGGAGCGGACCTACTACGGTCTGTCGCAGATGGCCGTCAAGGCGTGTCTCGAGGACGCCGCCACCAGCGTCAAGGACGTGGATGCGGTCGTCTACGGCATCTACAACGATATCTTCGAGCTTGCGGCGATCCCCGAGCATCCGCTGCACGGGATCATCGGCATGACCAACAAGCCGGGCATGCGGGTGACCAACGGCGGCGCCACCGGGGCCTACGCCATGCTGGCCGCCTACACCTTCATCGCCAGCGGGCTGTACGACACCGTGCTGGCACTGGGGGTCGAGCGGGCCACCGACTGCTTCGACTTCGAGTCGATGACCGAGACGCCGGAGGTCATCAAGACCATCGGCTGGTCGGCCGACACCTTCTTCGAGCGCGAGCTGGGCTGGACCGCCTCGGACAGCTACGCCGAGGTGGTCCTGGCCTACATGGACGACCACCCCGGCGACCTCAAGCCGGAGGTCTCGGCGCGTATCGCGGAGATCCTCTGCCAGCAGGCCAAGAACAACGCGTTCGCCCAGCGCCGCGACGAGGTGGTAACCGCCGAGATGGCGATGAGCTCGCGCTACGTCGTCTACCCGTTCAAGCTGCTCGAGATGTGCGTCTACTCCGAGGGCGCCGGCGCCGTGCTCTTCGCCAGCGAGGACAAGGCCAAGGCGATCGCCAGGAACGCCGGCCTGCCGGTCGTCTGGGTGACCGGCCTGGGCGCCAGCAACGAGCACCACGTCGCCGGACCCGACTACAAGACACACAAGTACATGGGGAGGATCTGGTCGGATCACATCGCGTCGCACAAGGCGTACGAGATGGCCGGAGTCAAGGACCCCCTCGAGGAGATCCAGGTGGTCGAGCTGCACGACGCCTTCATCAAGCAGCTGCAGATCACCATGGGCGAGATGGGCTTCGTGCCGATCGGCAAGACCGATGCCCTGATCGAGGAGGAGATCATGACGCCAGGGGGCAAGCTGCTGGTGAATCCCTCCGGCGGCCTGACCTTCGGCGGTCATTTCGTCGGCGGCTCCAACATGTTCTCCTGCTGGAGCGCCCGCCGGGAGCTGATCCAGCGCCAGCTCGAGCGCGGGCTGGTGCACGGCACCGGCTCGACGGTGGCGCAGTACGGCGTGGCGATGGTCCTGGAAAGGAGCGAGTGAGATGGCCGAGACGAAGCGCGACGTTCCCCGGGTCATTCCCGAGCATTTCAACCCGCCCGTGGCCTCGGAGGTCGTGGAGGTCGACGGCCACCCCTACCTGCAGACCAACGAGGGCATGTTCACGTTCTACAAGCGCACCAAGGGGGAGTTCTCCGCCTACTTCCTGGGTCTGCGGGACGAGGCGAAGATCTACGGCATCAAGTGCCCGCAGTGCGGCACCGTCCGTGTGCCGCCGTTCGCCCTCATGTGCCCCGACTGCGATTTTGCGCAGATGGAAAGCGTCGAGATGCCCGATCGCGGGGTGATGAACTCGACACCGCCCATCACCTACTTCGCCCACTCACTGTTCCAGTCGTGGGTACCGTTCGGGCGCGGCCGGGTGGTGCTCGACGGGGCCGACACCGCCCTGCCGATCCACGTCTACACCACCCAAGGGGTCCTGACGCCGTTCATCTTCGAGAAGGGCACGCCGGTCAAGGTCGTCTTCCGCGACGAGCGCCAGGGCAAGCCGACCGACATCTTCGCCGTGCCGATGGCGGAGCTCGCACCCGAGCAGCAGGCGAAGTCGCCGCTCCTCGAGAGCGACCTCGACTTCTCCGAGCCGCCGGAGCCCGTGCTGGGCGAGGCCACCGACGAGGATCGCGCGGCGTTCGCCCGCGCGGTGGAGATGCTGAAGGAGCTGTCCGCCGGGGTCGACGCGAGCCCCAGGGCGCGTCACAACCTGGCGGGCTGGCGGCGGCTGATCGAGGTCAAGACCGCGGCCGGAGGCCTGGTCCTGAAGATCGACGACGGCAGCCTGGAGGTCGCCGAAGGACGGAGAACGGAGCCGGCCGACTTCGTGATGCTCTGCGCCGAGCCCCAGCTGCTGGTCGACTGGATGACCTTCAAGGAGGCGCTGACCAACGCCATCATCACCGGCCGGCTGTGGATCAGCATCAACCGGGAGTTCACCACCATCTTCAAGCTGGACCGGTTGCCGAGATCGGTACACCGCGACATGCAGGCGCGCGGATAGTCTTCTCCAAGAAACGGTCGCGGTGGGGAGCTATCGCGCCTGACCGAAGCGGACGGTGGGTCACTTGATCATCCTCTCCGACCCGGCCACGACGACCCTTCTCGCCGCGCTGCTGGCACTCTCCCTGCTCGCGGCGGTGGCCCGGTTCGGCAACGTCCGGATTCCGGGTGGAGCCTACGCGCAGTATCTCTGGGTGTTCTTCCTCACGTTCGCCGTGGCCGAGTTGGTCTCGTTTCGCGTCGCCGTCTGGATCCTGGCCGCTCTCAGCTTCGTTGCGCTTCGCGAGTACTTCACGCTCGTCGATATCCGGTTGCAGGACCGGCTGGGGGTTCTCGGGGCGTTCGTCGCGATCCCTTTCATGACCTACTTCATCCAGATCGAGTGGTACGGGATGTTCATCATCTCGATCCCCGTCTACGCCTTCCTCGTCGTACCGTTCCTGGTCGCCCTCGGAGGTGGTCAGGCCCAGGGCACGGTCTTCTCGGTCGGCGTGATCGTGTTCGGGCTGTTCCTGCTGGTCTACTGCATGGGCCACATCGCCTATCTTTCGCTCGACTCGACCTGGCGGGCCGCATTCCTCATCCTGGCAGTGACCCTGTGCGACTTCGTGTCTGCGCGGATTCCGACGACGAGCGGCCATCCGCTTCTTCGCCGTGTCGCCCGCTGCGTCGCGGCCGTGCCGTTGACCGTCGGGCTAGCGCTGCTTCTGGCCGGCTGGGCCGAGCTCCCGGTCTTCCATGCCGTGGTGCTCGGGGCGATGATCCCGCCCCTGGTCGCGATCGGCAACTACACGATGTCTTTCATCGAGACCGACCTGGGAATCAAGACGAAGCGACTCCGGCCGGGCAAGGGACAAGTGCTCGACTGCCTCGAGTCGTTCCTCTATGTCGCACCGGTGGTGTTCCACTACACGCGCTACTACCTGACGTGAGGCTGCTGGTCCACTGTCTGCTGCTGCGACCGCTCCTGCGCCTCCTGTTCGGCGTCAACGTCGAGGGCCGTGAGCACCTGACCGGGCTCGACAGCTTCCTCCTCGTCGCCAACCACAACAGCCACCTGGACGTGCTCCTGCTGTTCTCGATGCTCCCGGTGAGGAGCCTCTCGACGACGCATGTCGCCGCGGCCAGGGACTACTTCGGCCGCAATCCGATGTTGTTCCGTATCGTCGACTATCTCTTTCGCCCCATCTGGATCGACCGCCAAGACCGGACCGGCGACCCGCTCGGCGAGATGGCCGACCATCTGCGCGACGGACACAACGTCATTCTCTTTCCCGAGGGAACGCGCGGTGAACCGGGCTCGATCGGAACGTTCCGACAGGGTGTGGGCCGGCTCGCGACCGTGCTCCCCGAGGTTCCCATCGTGCCGGTCGTGCTCTGCGGGCCCGAGAAATCCCTGCCCCGGACCAGCTCCATCCCTCTACCCATCTACAACACGATCCTGATCGGTCCTCCACAGGCGATCCGGGGCGACAGTCTCGACATCACCGAGTCCCTGGAGAGGCTGATACGCGAGCTGTCCGAGTCGGAGATGGTGCACCGTCACCGGCGGGTCTCGCGGGTCCGTGACGCCGAGGTGATCGCCGTCCTGGGGATCGACGGCTCGGGCAAGAGCACGCTGTCCCGGCAGCTGGCGCGGGAGCTCTCTGCCGATGCCAGGATCTGCCTGGTTACCGACGAGATCGAGTTGTACGAGCACGGGGAGAAGAAGGAGGTCCAACCCCTTCTCACGGAGCTTGCACGCGGGGTGATCGCTCGCCAGGCGAAGACCGCGAAGTCGCTCGGGCGATACAAGATACCCAAGATGGCCGAGATCCTGATGCGCGATCAGCTCATCGGGCAGGTCCGGCGCTGGTACTCCCCGACCCGGATAGTCCTTGACGGCTCACCTCTGCTCAACCTGGTGGCCTGGTCCCGTCTGTACGACGATCGGGAGCTCGATCTCGCCACGTGTGGGGCGATGATCCGGGTCCTGACGGGATACGAGGGAGGACTCGACCGGAGGCATCCGGTCTACGAGCGATTCCCGCAGCTGAGGATCCTGAAGAGATTCGCGCTCGTCATGCCCGACCTCGTCCTCATGCTCGATGTCGCCCCCGACGTGTCGATGCAGCGCATCCGCAACCGAGGGGGGCACCAACAGGTCCACGAGACCGACGACAAGCTGGCTCGCCTGCGGGCGGGCTACATTCTCGTCTGTGATGCGGTCAGGTCCGAGTTCCGCGTTTCGACACGCATCCTCGATGGCCATGCGGAACCGGCCGCAGTGACCGCCGCGGCCCTCGCTGCCGCCCGGGAGCCGCGTCGCGGAGAACCGGCCAATGACTAGCCAGCGCATCGACGTCATCGCGACCACGATCTCCGGCTCGATCTCGGACTGGGGCAAGGTGAAGCGGATCGTGCCTTTGTTCGCCGAGCGCGGACGCGACGACGTCTTCATGCACGAGACCCACAGCCACCGACAGGCCCGTGAGATGACGCGGAGCCGGATCGACTCGGGAACGCGGATCGTCATCTCCGCAGGTGGGTCGGGAACGTTCAACGCCGTCCTCGAGGGCTGCCTGGACTCGGGCGTCGGGCTTGCCGAGCTGACCCTGGGATTCCTGCGCAAGGGATCAGCCGACCTGATCGGCAAGGCGTTGGGTATGCCGGACGAGATAACCCGCGCCGTCGACGTCTTCGCCGACTGCCTGGAGTCCGGCAGGACAGTGCCCTGCGACGTCATCGAGGTTACAGGGGGCAGTCCCAACGACGGCGTACGCCACTTCGTGGGTTATGGCGGTGCGGACATCTTCGGCCGGATTCCTCACTACACCGAGAACCGTTTCATCAAGTACTACAAGGGCGTGCTCAGCCAACTGTTCGGCGACATGGGGCCGTTCTTCGTCGGCGCATCGCTCTCCATGTTCGAGAAGGCCGTCCGGAGAATCGGCCGAGGCAAGCTGCACTGGGGCATCACCGTCGATGGCCGGCACCGCGCCGAGGGTCCGTTCCAGGCCATGATCATCGTCAACGGAGATCTCGGGCCCAACCTGGGCTTCGCGCGGTCGGTACCCCTGGGATCCGGTGACTTTCACCTCTTCGCTCTGCGGGATCTGGGCCTGCTCCGCCTGCCCGGCCAATTCCGTCATGCCTGGGACGGATCGATCGTCGAGCAGGCGGAGCGCTACGGCTTCGAGCACTACCGCATCACCGATACCCTGACGCTCGAGCCGCGCGCGGAACGGCCTTTCCCGATCAACGTGGACGGCTCGACGATGCGCTGCACCCGCCGGGCCCGCTTTTCCATCGTGGATCAGATCCACCTGCTGTCCGCCCGGCCGTAGACAGCGGACGTTCCGCCGGTCGATCTCTGGTGCAGGTCACCTGCTGGTCGACTGGATGAGCTTCAACGAGGCGCTGACCGGTAGCGCAACGGCACGTACTCGGGACTCCACATGGCGTTGCGCAACGTGGCCTCGAGGTCGTCCAGGATCTCCTCTTCGGCGTGCCCCTGATCGACCGCGCGTCGGATGACGGCGCACGCCACGGCGTGCGAGATGTCGCGGATACGACCGAGCTCGGGGAAGACGGCGTTGTGTTCGAGATCGGAAGCGGACACCGAGCCCGCCAGGGCCTTGGCGGCGTCGAGGAACATCTCGTCCGTGACTCGCCTCACCCGGCCGACCCAGACGCCGAGTCCGACCCCGGGGAAGACGAAGGCGTTGTTGCACTGCCCGATGCGAAACCTCCGCCCGTCATGGTCGACCGGCGGGAACGGGCTTCCGGTGGCGACGATGGCCCGGCCACCGCACCAGCCGAGCGCCTCCGCCGGGGTGCACTCGGCCTTCGAAGTCGGATTGCTGAGGGGAAAGATGATCGGACGCTCCGCCCGGGCCGCCATCGCGCCCACCACCGCCTCCGTGAACACACCCGGCGAGCCGGAGCTGCCGAGCAGAATCGTCGGCTCGGCGTTGAGGACAGTCTCCTCGAGAGTGATCGCCGAGCGATCGCGGCACTGATAGGTGCCGACCTCCTCCGCGTCGCGGGCATAGGTCAACTTGAAATCCTCGACGTCGGGTCGGGACCGCGTCACCAGGCCGCGGCTATCGACGGTCCAGATGCGGCGGCGCGCCTCGGGCCCCGCGAGTCCCTCCTCCGCGAGAGCCGAGACGACGAGATCGCAGATCCCGTGAGCGGAGGCCCCGGCGCCGGCGATGACCAGCCGTTGGTCGCGCAGCGCACCCCCGGTGATCCTCAGGCTGGCGTAGATGCCCGCCAGCACGACCGCGGCGGTGCCCTGGATGTCGTCGTTGAAACTGCAGGCCCTGTCACGAAAGCGCTCGAGCTGCCGGATGGCGTTGGCCTTGAGGAAGTCCTCCCACTGGATCAGCACGTTGGGGTAGGTGGCCGTGACCGCCTCGACAAAGGCGTCGACGAAAGCCTGGTAGGCGTCGCCCCGCACTCGCGGCTGTCGCAGTCCGAGATACAGAGGGTCGGCCAGGCGCTCCTGGTTGTCGGTGCCCGCGTCGAGCAGGATGGGCAGCGTCGTGTGCGGCGGCACGCCGGCGCACAAGGTGTACAGACACAGCTTGCCGATCGGGATACCCATCCCTCCGGCACCCTGGTCGCCGAGTCCGAGAATGCGCTCGCCGTCGGTCACCACGATGACCGAGGGCTCTTCGGCGTGGAAGTTGGCGAGCAGCTTGGGGATGTCGTGACGCTGGTCATAGCCGACATACATGCCCTGGGCCCGGCGGTAGATGTGAGAGAACTTCTGACATGCCTCGCCGACGACCGGCGTGTAGATGATCGGCATCATCTCGTCGATGTGCTCATGCAAGGCGCGGAAGAAGAGGGTCTCGTTGCGGTCATGCAGGGCCGTCAGGAAGATGTACTTCTCGATCTCGCTGGTCTTGCTCGAGAAGTTCTCGTAGACCCGCTCCAGCTGCTGTTCGATGGTGCAGGCCGCTGGCGGCAGCAGCCCGTGCAGGCCCAGCTCCTCGCGCTCCTGCGAAGTGAAGGCGGTCCCCTTGTTGAGCGTCGCGTCGATCAGCACCTCGTGCCCTCGCCGCGAGGTCGTTCTGCACCGTTCGCCGGTTGCGGGGTCTATTCCGATCTCGAAGTTCATCTATCCCCTCCGATCGAAAAGGCCGACCTTGTGTCCCAGCCATTCTTGTTACCACAGGGAGGCTCTTCGGCAGCCACCCTGCGGGGCGGCGGCCCTGGCGGCCACCGCGCCACGCCCTTCCGCCGGTGTGTCGAGACCGGCAGGGACACCGCCCCCGCTTGCTCGAAGGACGCCGAGGATGCCCGACCGGAGCGTGGCGCCGCGGATTCCGGCGGCTACGGCCTTTCGTAGACGAGTGGTGAGAAGGCGGGGCTAGGTCTGCAACACGCCGGTCTTGAACTCCCCCAGCTCCGGGTTCATCGCCGCCGCCGCCAGCGACCTGGCCACCACCCCACGGGTCGCCGCCGGGTCGATGATGCCATCCACCCACAGCCGCGCCGCCGCATAGCGCGGGTCCATGGCGTCGTCGTAGGACTGCTGGATGCGGTTCAGGAGCTCCTGCCGCTCCGCCACCGAGACGTCCTCGCCGCGGTTCTTGAGCTGGATGGCCAGCAGGGTCTTGGAGGCCTGCTCGCCGCCCATGACGGCGATGGAGGCCGAGGGCCAGGCGTAGAGGAAGCGGGCGCCGTAGGCCTTGCCGCACATGGCGTAGTTGCCGGCGCCATACGAGTTGCCGACAAAAACGGTGATCTTGGGCACCACCGAGTTGGCCACCGCATTCACCATCTTGGCGCCATCCTTGATGATGCCGCGGCGCTCGGCGCGGCTGCCGACCATGAACCCGGTGACGTCCTGGAGAAAGAGCAGCGGGATCTTCTTCTGGTTGCACAGCTGGACGAAGCGGGCGCCCTTGTCGGCCGAGTCGGAGTAGATGACGCCGCCGATCTGGAGCTCCTTGTCGTCGGCCCCGGTGCCGGTCGCCCGGTTGACGACCTCGCGCTGGTTGGCCACGATGCCGATGGGCCAGCCCTCGATCCAGCCGGTGCCGCAGACCAGGGTCTGGCCGTAGGTCTG
>CALZJC010000043.1 GCA_945787525.1 Thermoanaerobaculia bacterium
CGTATTAGTCCCGGCCCAGGCTCGGGGTGGGGCCGCAGTCGCTTCGCCCGACAGTCAGCTGCCGACCACCTGGCGTTGCGCCCAGGCGTTTGGCCGGTCGAGGCTAGATCACCGCCGGCTCGAGCAGGCGTAGGGTGCCCGCATCGGCGTCGATCTCCGCCTCGACCCCCAGCGGTATCATGAACTGCTGCTTGATGTGGCCGATCATGGCGCCTCGGTAGGCGGGGATGGCCAGCCGGCCGATATGGTCGTCGAGGACCTCCTCGAGGGTCAACGAGCCGTAGGACGTACCCGGCTCGCAGTCGGTGCAGCGGCCGAAGACAAAGCCCGCCAGGCCATCCAGGAGGCCCGCCAGCTCGAGCTGGGTCAGCATGCGGTCGATGCGATAGACCGCTTCGCGAACGTCCTCGAGAAAGAGGATCGCGCCGTCGAAGTCCGGCACGTAGGGTGAGCCGACGATGGCGCTGAGCACGGTCAGGTTGCCGCCGACCAGCCGGCCCTGAGCCTTGCCGGAGTGCATGGTGGCGTAACGTTCGCGGGTCTGGACGAGCTCGTCCTCCTCGATCTCCTCGGGGTTTCGGAAGCTCACCAGCTCGCCGGCGAAGAGCACCTTGCGAAAGTAGTCGGCTGAAGCCTTCACTCGTGGATGGGGACCGTGGAAGGTCACCAGACCGCTCTTCGCGTGTATGCCGTTGAGCAGAGCGGTGACGTCGCTGAAACCGATGACCGCCTTGGGGTTGGCGCGGATGAGATCGTAGTCGAGATGGGGCAGCAGCCGCGCCGAGCCCCAGCCGCCGATACCCATGAGGGCCTTGATCGACGGGTCGGCGAAGAAGGTGTTGATGTCGGCGGCACGCTCCGCGTCGGTGCCGGCGAGATAGCCGCGCCGTCTATAGAAGTTCTCGCCCTTGACCGGCACGAGCCCGACCGCTTCGAGCGACTCCGCCTGGATCTCTACCGGCTCGGTGCGAAAGGCGGCGCGGGCCGGGTTGATCATGCCGACGCGGTCGCCGGGGTGCAGGCGAGGGGGCTTGAGGACCTCCCGGGCTGCTTTGGCCGATGCCGGCGCCAGCGATAGGAGACCCGCGGCGACGCCGCCGGCCACGAACTCTCTGCGAGTGGTCACAGGGCATACCCTCCTCGAACGACCTTGGGCCGTGCGAAACAGACTCTATCCCGCGCGCGGTTGCCGTGGGACGTCGTTGATCAGGGTCGAGCACGTGGATAGAATATCCACATGAAAGCTATACAGGTGACTTTCGACGAGAAGCTCCTCGCGCAGCTGGATGCCACCGAGGAGGCGAGACGGAATGGCCGCTCGGCGGTGCTGCGGCGGGCCACGGCCGAGTATCTGCGTCGCCGACGGCGGGATGAGATCGCGGAGGGATATCAGAGGGCGTATGGCGAGCAGCCCGGCCTGGGTGAGGAGTGGGATGGCTGGGAGGACGAGGGCGAATGGCCGAAGACGTGAGGCGAGGCCAGATCTGGCTCTACGAGTTCGGGCAGCCGGACAAACGGCGCCCGGTCGTCGTGCTGACTCGCCAGCAGGTGATCGGCCTGCTCCAGACCGTGATGGTCGCGCCCGTCACCTCGACGATCCGGGGCGCGCCGAGCGAGGTCGTCGTGGGCGTCGATGAGGGACTCAAGTTCGAATCGGCCATCAACCTCGATCACGTGCAGACCGTGCGCAAGGATCAGCTACGGAGGTTTGTCGGCTCTTTGAGCCGCGAGAAGATGCGAGGAGTCTGCCGCGCCCTCGCCGTGGCCACCGGCTGCGCGGGAGCGGCTCTCTGAGTCGTCGGCCGGGGCGACCCCGATAGGCGAATGGCCTACCGATGACCGGTCACAGCCGGGCTGTACGGTGCCGGTGGCCCTACGCCGACGACTCCCGAGAATCGTCCCCGGGCCAGCAGGAGGCCGGAGGCAGGTCTTTCATCGTCAACAGCCCCGGCGGAGCCGCGACAACGCGGGGGATCGCGTTGACCACCATCGAGGCGGTAGCGACGTCGCCGGGGATGCCGCCCTCGATGCGGGAATGGAGGCAGGGATCGCCCTCGACGTTGACTTCGTCGAAGCTCTCGGGCTCGCCGATGCGGGCGACGAATTCGAGCAGCACGCGCACCTTGCCGTTCTGCCGGCCGGTACCGATCTGGCGCACGCCGGCGACCTGGCCGGCGGCGACCTCGACCAGCTCGGAGGCTACCGGCTCGGCGACGATGACCGGCTCGATCTCGTCGGTGATCTCGTCCAACGGCCAGCCCATGGCGTCGGCCAGCATGCCGATGGACTCGGCCAGGCCGACGTGGCGCACGTCGCCGGCGGCGGCCTTGTCGGCGAACTCCTCGGGGGTCAGGCCGGCGCCGATCTTGCGCTGGAACGGCAGTCGCCGCAGGCCGGCGTCCTGCACCCGACGCACGCTGATGGAGTCCACCCGCTGGCAGACCGAGGTCAGGGCCAGCGGATGCGCATCCATGGCAAAGCCGGGGTTCACGCCGGTGGCGAGCACCGTCTCGCCGGCCCTCTTCGCCGCGTCGTCCAGCCGGCGGGCGAGATCGGGCTGCTCGCGCCAGGGATAGGTCAGCTCCTCGGTGGAGGAGACCACCGTGGCGCCGGCCTCGAGGCAGGCCTCGACCGTCGGCGCCATGCGTTCCAGCGACGAGCTGGTGCACAGCGCGGCCGCTGTAGGTCGGAGCTCTCGCAAAGTTCCCTCGAGGTCGCCGCGGACGGCGATTCCGAGCGACTCGGCGAGGCCGCAAGCCTCGCCCAGATCACGACCGATCTTGGCCGGATCGAGATCGATGCCGCCGACGAGCTCATAGCCCCGGCGGGCGACGAGCTGACGCGCGACCGCAACGCCGATCGGCCCCAGCCCCACCTGCAGAACGCGGATTGTCATGTCGGTAGCCTACCCCTCTCGCGGCGTCAGTTCTACGCCAAGAGGAGGCGTTTCCGAGCGTCCGGCTCCCGGCGTGGAGCGGTCCGATCGAGCGAGACCGCGGGGCTAGCTAGCCGAAGAAGAGGTAGGTCACCAGGATCGCGGCGACGATGCCGCCGGCGTCCGCCGCCAGCCCGCAGGCGACGGCGTGGCGCGTGCGGCGGATGCCGACCGAGCCGAAGTAGACCGCCAGCACGTAGAAAGTCGTCTCGGTGGTGCCCTGGATGACGCTCACCAGCCGGCCGACGAACGAGTCGGCGCCGTGCACCTCCATCGCCTCGAGCATCATGCCCCTGGCGCCGCTGCCCGACAGCGGCCGCATCAACGCGGTGGGCATGCCGTCCACCCAGCGGGCGTCCCAGCCGAGCCGCTCGACGCCGCCGCGAGCCACGTCGAGGACCAGATCCAGGGTGCCGCTGGCGCGCAGCACGCCGATCGCCACCAGCATCGCGACCAGGAAGGGAATGATGCCGATCGCCACCTTGAAGCCGTCCTTGGCCCCCTCGACGAACGTCTCGTAGACCGGCAGCCGGCGGTACGCCGCCAGGGCCAGGAAGGTGATGATCAGGCCGAAGATGATGAAGTTGGAGACCACCGAAGAGTGGCGTTCCATCACCTCCCTTTCGAGGCCCGAGAAGTAGAAGACCATGCCCGCCACCAGGGCGGTCATGCCTCCCAGGTAGGCCAGGACCACCGGGTCCCACAGCCGCAGGCGCTGCACCGAAGCGGTGACGATCAGACCGACCATCGTCGAGCAGAAGGTGGCGATGAGCAGCGGCACGAAGACGTCGGTCGGATCGGCCGCCCCGAGCTGGGCGCGGTAGACGAAGATCGTCGCCGGGATCACCGTCACCGCCGAAGTGTTGATGACCAGGAAAAGGATCTGGTCGTCGCTCGCGGTGTCGGGGTCGGGGTTGAGGGTCTGCAGCTCGCCCATCGCCTTGAGCCCCAGCGGGGTGGCCGCGTTGTCGAGGCCCAGCATGTTGGCCGCCATGTTCATCACTACCGAGCCCATCGCCGGATGGCCTCGGGGAACGCCCGGAAACAGGCGGTGCAGCAGCGGCCCGAACGCCTTGGCCAGCAGGTCCACCGCGCCGCCCTTCTCACCCAGGCGCATGACGCCCAGCCACAGACACATCACCCCGGTCAGCCCGAGGGCGATCTCGAACCCCGTCTTGGCCATGTCGAAAGCGGCGGCGACCATCGCCTGCCAGGCGGCGTGGTCACCGAGTACCAGCGACTTGCCGGCCGCCACCAGGAAGGCGACGAAGAAGAAGGCGCCCCAGATCTTGTTCAGCACGGGATCACCTCGGGCGCCCACCGCGCGGGTGCCCACCGCTTTGGCGCCCGCCGCTCAGACACCCAACGCATTGAGGGCCTGGATGGCGGCGCCCAGCGCCAGCGAGCTCTCGTCGACGTCGAAGAGCTCGTGGTGGATAGGGTGCACGATCCCCTCGGCCTCGTTGCGCACCCCCAGGGAGAAGAAGGCGCCGGGAACCTTGGCGAGGTAGAAGGCGAAGTCCTCGACGCCCATGTTGGGTCGGTCGATGACGACGACGCCCTGCTCGCCCACCAGGGCGGCGGCGCTGCGCCGGACCACGTCGACCATCGCGTCGTCGTTGACCAGGGCTTCGTAGCTGGGCCGGATCTCCACCTCGGCCCGGGCGCCCAGGCCGGCCGCCACGCCCTCGGCGGTCTGACGCACGCGCCGCAGCACGATCTCGCGGATCCGCGGGTCGAGGCATCTCACGGTGCCAACCAGCTCGACCCGGCTGGCGACGATATTGGCCTGGGTGCCGCCGTTGACCGTACCGAACGTGATTACCGCGCTCTCGCGCGCGTCGACGTTGCGGCTGACCACCGATTGCACCGCCGAGACCACCTGGGCCGCCACGACGATCGCGTCGACGCCGCCGGCGGGGTAGGCGGCGTGGGCGGAACGACCGTGCACGGTCAGCTTGAGGTCGTCGGAGGAGGCGTTGCGCTGGCCGTAGCGCAGGCCGAAGGTGCCGACCTCCAGCTCGGGGTCGACATGCAGACCGAAGATGGCCGCCACCGGCGGCTCCTCGAGCACGCCTTCCTCGATCAACAGCTTGGCACCGCCGACGGTCTCCTCGGCCGGTTGGAAGATCAGTTTGACCGGTCCCGCCAGCTCTTCGCGGCGCGCGGCCAGCAACCGCGCGGCGCCGAGCAGGATCGTGGTGTGCACGTCGTGGCCGCAGGCGTGCATCTTGCCCGCCACCTCGGACCGGTAGGGTGTCTGCTTGGCGTCCTGGAGAGGCAGGGCGTCGAGATCGGCGCGCAGTGCCACCGCCGCCCGGTCCTCGCGACCCGGGATCAGGCCGACGACGCCGGTGCCGGCCAGACCGGCGCGATGCGCGATGCCCAGCTCGTCGAGCAGCGCGCAGACCCGGGCGCTGGTGCGGTGCTCCTCGAGACCCAGCTCCGGGTGACGGTGCAGATCGCGCCGGATGTCGACCATCCAGGGCAGCATTGCTCGGGCCTCGTCCAGCAAGGCGGCGGCGCTGTGGTCCGGCTCCGAGGCGACGCCGGGGGACGGGCTGGAGTCCACGGCGGGAGCCTAGCATGCGTCTCCCGGCGGCCAGGAGCGGCGGTGGATCGACTGCCGGGTGCGTTGTCTGGACGGTCGAGCGAACAGCGGGTAGTCTGATCGGCGATGCAAAGAACGCTCTCGACGTCGATCGCTCTGGCTCTGCTGGTCGTTTCGCCGATGCTGGCGGCGGGCGGGGCTTCGCCGCCACTCGCCAGGCACCCGGAGGTGGCGTCGGCCATTGCGCTATACGAGATCTGGGTCGCCGAGCAGATGACCTACCGTCACCAGCCGGGCCTGTCGGTGGGCATCGTGCACGATCAGGAGCTGGTCTGGTCACGCGGATTCGGCGTGGCCGACGTCGCCGAGCAGCGGCCGGCCGGCCCGGACACGGTCTACCGCATCGGCTCGGTCTCCAAGACGTTCACCGCCACCGCGCTGATGCTGCTGCGCGACGAGGGCAGGCTGCGGCTCGACGACCCGGTGCGGAAGCACCTTCCCTGGTTCGAGTACAGAAACCCGTTTTCCGACGGGGAGCAGGCCACCGTCTGGAACCTGCTGACCCACACTTCCGGGCTGCCGCGCGAATCGGCCTTCCCGTACTGGACCGATCGCCGGTTCCCGACCCGCGAGCAGATTCGGGAGGCGCTGGCCGATCAGGAGGGGCTGTTCGAGCCCGGGGCGGACTACCAGTACTCCAACTTGGGGCTCGCGCTGGCCGGCGAGGTGGTGGCGGCGGCCTCCGGGAAGAGCTGGGCCGACTTCGTACGGGGCCGCATTCTCGAACCGCTCGGCATGACCCGCAGCTTCGTCGGCCCGCCGCCGCCGGACCTGCCGGGGCTGGCGACCGGCTATCTCGTCAGCCGCCCGGATGGATCGCAGCCGGTGGGCCCACCCACCGAGGCCCGCGGCCTGGCACCGGCGGCCGACATCTCGTCGACGGTGGAGGACCTGGCGCGCTTCGTCTCCGCCCAGTTCGCCAACGGCCGGCCGCCGGAAGCGCGTCTGCTGCGCGCCGGCACGCTGCGCGAGATGCAGCGCGTACAGTGGCTGTCACCGAGCTGGTCGAGCGGCCGCGGCCTGGGTTTTTCGATCTGGCGGCGCGACGGGCGCACGCTGGTGGGTCACGGCGGCTGGGTGGCCGGCCATCGCGCCAGCATCGCCTTCGACCCGCAGAGCCGCCTGGGCGTCGTCGTGCTCACCAACTGCGACGAAGGCGGCCCCGGAGTCTATGTCGACGAAGCCCTCGACCTGATCGTGCCGGCGATCGAGAAGGCCGTCGCGCCGGCGGAGGAGCCCGCCCCGGCGATCGCCGACCCCGGGCGCTATGTCGGCGCCTACCACAACCCCTGGGGCGAGGTGAGCGAAGTGCTGGTGCGCCAGGGCGGGCTGGTGATCTATGACCACAGCTATCCGCCCAACGACAACCCCGAGGGTTCGATCACCCGTCTGGAGCCTGCTGGCGAGCACGCCTTTCGCATGGCGGCGCCGGCCGGTCGCCAGGGCAGACCGGTCGTCTTCGAGCTGCTCGAGGACGGCCGGGTGGCGCGGGTCAAGGTGGGTCAGAACTACCTGTTCCCGGCCGGCTGCGGCAAGATCGATCGCGACCTCCGGTGCACCTGGGAGTGAGGTTCGAGGCCGCCGCCGGGCTGATCCTGGTCGGTTCGCTGCTGGCGGCCGGCTGCGGCACGGATCGGCCGGCGGCGGCGCCGGAGGCCCGGCCGGATCCTCCCTCGATCCTCTTCGTCACCCTGGACACGACGCGGGCGGACGCCGTCGGGCCGGAGGCGCGGGGCGAGGTGGCGCCGAACCTGGCGGCGTTGGCCCGCCGGGGGAGATGGTTCTCCCAGGCCTACGCCACCGCACCGATGACCCTGCCCGCCCACGCCTCGATGCTCACCGGCCTCTACCCGGCGGAGCACGGCATCCACGAGAACGCCCGCTATCTGGGCGACACGCACGCCCTGCTTGCCGAGCGGCTGCGCGCCGCCGGCTACCGCACCGCCGGGTTCATCTCCGGCCTGCCCCTGGCAGCGCAGTTCGGCCTGGCGCGCGGCTTCCAGCACTATGACGACGAGATGGGCCCCGGGGGTGCCGAGCGCGCTGCCGGAGTCACCACCGACCGTGCCCTGGCCTGGCTCGAGCGCGCCGCGAAGGGGCCGCTCTTTCTCTGGGTGCACTACTTCGACCCCCACGACCCCTACGAGCCGCCGGAGCCGTTCCGCTCTCGCTATCCGGACAGTCCCTACCTCGGCGAGATCGCCTACATGGATCGCGAGCTCGGTCGCCTGCTGGCCGGTTTCGACGGCCGCTGTGGCGAGGGCGCCTGCAACATTCTCGTGGCCGGCGATCACGGCGAGGCGCTGGGCGATCACGGCGAGGCGCTGCACGGACGGCTGCTCTACCAGGGCGTCATGCGGGTGCCGCTGATCGCCGCCGGCGCCGGCATAGAGCCGGGCGAGAGCCGCCGGCCGGTGAGTGCCCGCAAGGTGTTCGACACCGTCCTGGGCTGGGCCGGTCAGGGCGACGCCCCGGGACTGCTCGACGAGGACACGGATCCGGTGCTGGGCGAGGCGATGAAACCGTACCTCCAGTACGGCTGGCAGCCCCAGGTGATGGCGGTGAACGGCCGCTTCAAGGCGATCCGCTCCGGCGCGATCGAGCTGTACGACGTCATCGACGACCCGGCGGAATCACGCGACCTGGCCGGCGAGAGCACGCTCGATCCCGAGCTGAGGCGAGCGCTGCGCGAGTACCCCCTGCCGCGGACGGACGAGGCCGACCCCGGCGACCGGTTGACCGAAGAGACCCGGCAGCGGCTGGCGAGCCTGGGCTACATCGGCTCCGGGGCGCGGCCGGCGCCCCGGCGCGACGCGCCCAGCCCGCGCGAGATGGCCCATCTGTTCGCCGACATGGACGCCGCAGCGGCGCTGTTTGTCGCCCAGCGCTACGGCGAGGCGATTCCGCGTCTCGGCCGCGTCCTCGAGCGGGATCCAGGCAACCTGGCCATCGCCTTGCAGCTGGCGGTAGCCCACTCGGTGCTCGGCCGCGACCGGCAGGCGCTCGAGTATCTCGGGCGGGCGGCGGCCATCGACCCGGACTCGACCGACCTCGCACATTACCGCGCCATGCACTACCTGCGCTCCGGCGACGTGGAGCGGGCGACACCGCTGTTCGAGCTGGTTCTGGCGCGCTCACCGACCCGGCTGCCGGCCCTGCGCGCTCTGGCGATGATTCGCCACCGTGAGGGCAGACCGGCCGAGGCGGTCGCGCTGCTCGAGCGGGTGATCTCGATCGATGGTGACGCGGCCGTGGATCTTCTGCGCCTGGGCGAGCTCCGGATGGAGTTGACGGACACGCCGGGAGCCATCCGGGCGTTCGAGCAGGCGCGCGGGCTGATGCCGGAGCCGTTCTCGCACTCCCTCGAGCTCGGAGTCTGCTACCTGGCGAGCCGCCGGCTCGAAGAGGCGCGGGCCAGCCTGGACCGGGTGCCTGCCTCCCACCCGGCCTACCCGATGGCCCTCTTCAAGCGGGCGCAGGTCAGCGTGCTCCTGGGAGAGCCCGATCGCCGGGAGAGGATCCGGCTCGCCGACGAGCTCGCCGACGAGACGACCCGCCCGCTCATCGACAGAGAGCCCCTGTTCGCGTCGGCGGACACCCGCTGACTGACCTCAGAGAAGAAAAACCCCACCTCCTGACTGGAGGTGGGGGAGATGATCAGCGGACAGCTACCGTCTTGTCGAGGAAGCCCCCTAGAACTCGAACCTCACCGCGAGCTGGAACCGCTGGGGTCTGAAGAACGACCGCGGCTGGCCGAATCCGGCTGATCTCTCATCCGCCTGGATGTGGTAGCCGGTCTGCTTGTCGAGCAGGTTGAACACGTCGGCCGTCAGCTGGACGTTGTAGCGATCCCCGACGGCGAAGTTCTGGGTGTAGTTGACGTCGATCTGATAGTGATCGTCGCTGGTGAACTCGCCCGCGTTCACCTCCCGCGGATAGGGGCAGACGCCCATCCCATCCCCGCCACTCGCGGGATCGAGGCACGACCCGAACCGGTAGGACGCGCTCGAGCTGCCCGTGCCACCGACCCGGCAGTTCGCGTCGCGGTCCGCGGCAACCGGATCCAGGCACCGGTAGTAGTCCGGATTCAGGGTCTCCCATGGCTGTCCCGACTGGTAGATGGCGTAGGCGCCGACGCTGGCGTTCCAGTCCAGGTTGTAGAAGCCGTAGAGCTTGAGCTGGTGACGACGGTCGCCACGCAGGTTGCCGTAGTGGTTGTTCCACACCTGGCGGCCGGCGAAGTCGGCGATGTTGGAGGAGCCGATGAACGTGGCGAAGTCGTTGTCGGTGGATGACGAGTTGTCCTGGTCCATGTTGCCGTAGTAGTGGCTCCAGACGTAGGAGCCGCGGACGAACTTCTTGCCGTCCCGATACTCGGCCTCGAAGCTCGCCTCGTAGTACTTGTTGAAGGCGTTGTCCAGCACGGCGATGACGTAGGAGGAGCCGCCGATCTCGGCCCGATAGTCAGCCAGCTCGGGAATGTAGTCCTCCTGCGGGTAGCCCGCGGGTGCCAGCAGGCGCGACCGGGCGTCGTTGTTGGTGTCCTCCCAGAAGTTGTCGGCCTTGCGGTAGCGACCATGTGCCCGGGCCGTCCACCTGCCGAACTGGCGGGCGGTCCCCACCAGGTACTCGTCGACCACGCGGGGGTCCATATTGGGCTGGAAGAACTTGCCCGAGGAACCGCCGAACTGCTCGCTGAGGAGCTGATCGCCGGCGGCGTCGAAATAGGCCACGATCCTCTGCCCCGTCGTGTTTCGTGCCCACGAGGCGGCCCGGGGCAGCGAGCTGGCCGCCGGATTGTAGCGGGCGAAGTTGGCGAAGACCGTGCTGCTCTTGTCGTCATAGTTCCAGATCGCGCCGAGGCGTGGCTGGACCATGTCTTCCCAGGGGATCTCGTACATCTTGTACCGGCTGCCCTCGGAGACCTCGAATCCGGAGAGGTTGCTGGAGTTCGCCCTCAGACCCTGGCCGTACAGCTCGTCGTTGGAGACCAGCACTCCGACATTGAAAGACCAGTCGTTCCAGCGAATGGTGTCGTTGATCTCCAGGTTCTGGGACTCGTAGCTGGAAGTGATGACACCCGACGGAAAGCCCTCGGTACCTGCCTGCTGCAGGTTGGCTTCGTAGAAACTCCCGGCGGGTCCGTCGGACGGTAGGCCGCCGAGGAAGCTGATGACTCCCCAGCCGTTGGAGGTTCGGTTCAGCTCCTCTGAATCCTTGTACGCCTGATAGCCGATATGGATCTCGTGACTGACGTCACCCGTCCCGAAGATGCGGTCGTAGCCGACCTGGAAGCTCTCACGAAAGAAATCCTGGATGTTGATCAGGCTGTCGGCACCCACAAAGCCGCCGCCGGTGAGTACCCCGCCGTCGAGGTATCCGTAGCGGCTGACGAGGTCAGCGACCGCGTCGAGGCACGCCGCGTCACCGCCGCAGTTCGCTGCCGTTGGCACGCCGAACGAGCCCATCTGGTCCAGGTTGTTGACGTCCAGCGCGGTGCCACCGGGACCGCTCGCGTTGATCGGGAAGTCGAACAGGGTGTCGGGGCGCTCGGAGTTCTCGTTGGCGTAGTCGGTGTACTTGAAGTTGAAGAAGCTCTTCTCGCTGGCGACCAGAGTGCCTTCGAGGATGGTGATGTCCTGGGTGAAATCGCCGCCTTCCGAGCGCGAGGCTGTCTCGAACTCGCCTACCCCGGTGCCGCTCTGCTCGCGGTCAGAGGTCCGGTGACTGGCGTGGAGCAGGAGCTTGTCGGTGGGGGAGAAGGTCAGCTTGCCGAAGAACTCGTCGCGCTCGTCCTCGAAGTCGGGCACCGCGCCGTAGGCGTTGGCGACGTTGCTGCGGCTCCTGGTGGGGCGGTAATAGGAGCCGTAGAAGAAGAGCTTCTCCCCTACGGCCGGGCCGCCGATGTTGAGCACCGTCCAGTCCCGGTCCTCGTCGAACTCTTGCAGGCTACCGGTGTCCAGACTTCCGGTCATCCCGTCGCTCTGGAGCTGGTAGCTCACCAGTCCCCTGAAGCGGTTGCTGCCCGACTTGGACACGGTGTTGATGGTGAAGCCGCCGGAGCGGTTGAAATCTTCGGCCGTGGCGCCACCCTTGACGACGGCGACCTGGTCGATGTCGTGCGAGGAGGGCTCGGCGGCGAGGGTGCCGAAGAGGGGCAGACCCACGTTGACGCCGTCGAACTGGTAGACGTTGTCCTGGCCGCTGCCGCCGGCGCTGGGGCCCCGAACGGAGTCCTCGGTGTACTGAACGCCGGGAATGAGCTTGACGAGGTCTCGGTACTGCTGACCGACCGGCAGCGCGTCGACGACATCGTAGGTGATCGCCGATTTGAGCTCGGCGGAGGAAGTGTCGATCAGGGCCGCCGAGGAGGTCACCTCGATGGTCTCGGTGAGCTCCGGCCCCATGGTGACGTTGACGGTCGAGTTCTGATCGAGGAGCACGGGCAGTGCCACGATCTGGTCGCCCATGCCGTCCATGGTGAACGTCAGCACGTACTTGCCAGGCGGCAATTGCGGTAGCCGGTAGCCGCCGGATGTGTTCGACACGGCTGTCCGTGCCCGCGGCAGGACATCCGCGGTCGCGGTGATCAGAACACCGGGAATCGGTGCACCGTCTTCGAGACTCACTGTCCCGGAGATCGAGCCGGTCTGCTGGGCGAACGCCGGGGCGCAGAGCACGGCGATCCCGATCAGGAGAATCAAGCACTTCCTCATGTGGCCCTCCCTTTCCTTTTCGTCGAGCGATCGTGGAATACCTACATCGGCAGGGTCGAGCGCTCGACGCTGACCGTACCCTCCGGCTTGCGAGGTCGGTCTCGACCCGGCTGGCCCCCACAGCCGTCATCGTGGGCGGCGGTGGCGGTAAGAAACAGTGCGGAAAGTATATCAGCCGACCGGGCGTTCGGTGGGCGGGTCGGCTGCGATGGCTGGCCGATCGATGGCCTGCCGCACGTGGCCCTTGGTGGCGGCCAGCCGCTGCCGCGCCGTCTCGGCGTCGACTGCGCACCGCGCCATGACGATGGCGGTCTTCACCTCGGCGCCGGCTTCCCGGTGCAGGCTCTCGGCCCGCTCGCGGCTCACGCCCGCCGCCGCCTGGATGATGCGCAGGGCGCGGTCGACGAGCTTGGCCGAGCCCGGCCGCAGGTCGACCATCAGGTTCTCGAACACCTTGCCGGCGCGAACCATGGCGGCGGTGGTCATGGCGTTGAGCACCGCCTTGGTCGCCGAGCCGGCTTTGAGACGGGTCGAGCCGGTGAGGATCTCCGGTCCGGTGTCGAGCGCCAGCACGAGGTCCGCCGGTTCCCCGACCGCCTCTTTGGCGGCGCAAGTGAGGAGAATCGTGCGTGCGCTCCCGGACCGCGCGCGCTCCAGGGCGCCGCGCACGAAGGGGGTCAACGAACTGGCGGAGATACCGACGAGCAGGTCGCCGCGGGTCAGGCTCTCGGCGGCCAGGCGCCCGTCCTCGGCGCTGTCTTCGGCGCCCTCACGGGCGGCGAACACCGCCTCGGGCCCGCCGGCGATGACGCCGCGGATCCGGGCCGGGTCGGTACCGAAGGTCGGCGGGCACTCGGCCGCCTCCAGGATTCCCAATCTGCCGCTGGTGCCGGCGCCGGCAAACAGCACGGTGCCGCCGCCGGTGAAGCTGTCGGCGATCCACTCCGCCGCCAGGGCCACCTCGTGGCCCAGGCGCTCGGCTGCTTCCAGACCGCGCCGGTCCTCCGCGAGCAACAGGGCAACGATCTCCTCTCCGGGCAGGCGATCGAGATCGCCGCTGGCGGGGTGGCGGGCCTCGGTCGGCAGCGCGTCCCAGCGCGAGCCGGTACCCGCTGCTGCGGGCCGGTTATCTCTGTTGGTGTCTTCGGTCACCGCGAATCTCCTTCGCTGTCACCCCGGATTATCGCTCCGATCGCCGCCGCAGTCGGGAATAGAAGGCTGGAGGTGGCCCTCCAGACTTCTGCCACGGACTGCCAGACGATAGTCTCGGGCGTCTTGGACACCCTGTACAGAGCCGTGGCCGCGGTCAGCGACGCCGTCTGGGGCCCGTGGACGGTCTTCCTGCTGCTCGGTACCGGGCTCTTCCTGACGGTGCGCTTCCGCGTCGTGCAGGTGACCCGGTTCCGCCAGGCGGTAGCGGGTCTGGTGCCCAAGGCCCAGGCTGGCGCCAAGGGCGTGCTCAGCCCTTTCCAGGCGTTCATGACCGGTCTGGCCGGCTCGGTGGGCACCGGCAACATCGCCGGCGTCGCCACCGCGGTGGTCGCCGGCGGACCGGGCGCCGTGGTGGGTGAAGGGATGGCCGGGGTAGGCTGCGTGGCTGAGCTTGGCTAGCTTGCGGCATCGGCGGCTCGACCTGGAGCTGCGACACACCTTCCGCCTGGCCCGAGGCGCCAGCGACGTGCGCAGCAATCTGATCCTCGAGCTGGAAGAGGACGGCCGGGTGGGGCTCGGGGAGGCGGCGCCGCTGGCGCACTACGGCCAGGATTGGCGTTCGGCGGCGGCCGC
>CALZJC010000044.1 GCA_945787525.1 Thermoanaerobaculia bacterium
CAGTCTTCGATCTCTCCGGTAATTTCTGTCAAGACAGAAACTGGAGAAAACATGCAGACGATGAGCCCGGTTGCCCAGCAGTTCATCCTGCACTGGGGTGAGATGAGCAGCCGCTGGGGCATCAACCGGACGGTGGCCCAGACCCATGCGCTGCTCTATCTCTCGCCCGAGCCCCTGAACGCCGAGCAGATCGCCAGTACGCTGTCGGTCGCGCGGTCGAACGTCAGCACCAGCCTGCGCGAGCTGCAGGCCTGGGGCATCGTGCGGGTCGTTCACCTGCTCGGCGACCGGCGCGACCATTTCGAGACCCAGAAGGATGCCTGGAAGATGTTCCAGGTGATCCTCGAGCAGCGCAAGCGGCGAGAGATCGACCCGACGATCGGCAGGCTGCAGGAGCTGGTGGCGCAGACCGGCAGCTCCTCGGCGGAGAGCTATCCGCGGCAGAGGATGGACGAGCTCCTGCAGCTCCTGGAGATGCTGACGCTGTGGTACGAGCAGATGGGCAAGCTCTCGCCAAAGGTGCAGAAGAAGGTCCTGAGGATGGGCGGCAGGATCCGGAAGCTGGCCGGATGAATCGAACGGCGGCAGCGTGGGTCGACACGCCGGCAGCGGTGCCGTCGGAGGAGCCGCTCGGACGGCTGGGCGAGGTCTGCGCGCGTCGGGGCGTTCCCGAGCTCGCGGTCCGCCTGCTGGATTTGCGGGACTGGATCGCGGCAGAGATGCAGTGGTTCGAGGCCGAGCTGTCGCGGCTACCCCGGGGCTCCTCGATGGTCCAGCGCAGCGCGCACCATCTGCTGGACCTGGGCGGCAAGCACCTGCGGCCAGTCTGCGTGGCGCTGGCCGCCAAGCTGGGGACCGGCTTCGGCGAGGCGGCGCGCGACTGCGCGGTGGCGGTGGAGCTGATCCACAACGCTTCGCTGTTGCACGACGACGTGATCGACCTGGGCTCTCAGCGCCGCGGAGTCACGGCGGCGCGCGCCGTCTACGGCAACGCCGCCTCGGTCGTCGCCGGGAACTGGCTGCTGGTCACGGCGCTCGAGCGGGTCGACCGCACGGGACTCCCCGGCATCGTCGGCCGGACGCTCGAGACCATCGGCGAGATGATCGTCGGCGAAACCATCCAGCTCGAGAACCGCGGTCGCCTCGACCCGTCGAGAGGCGACTACTTCCGGGTGATCCGCGGCAAGACGGCGGCGCTGTTTCGCTGGGCGCTGTTCAACGGGGGTGTCGCGGGCGGACTGGCGCGGCGCGAATGCCTGGCGCTCGAGCGCTACGGCTCGCATCTCGGCGTCGCGTTTCAGCTGGTCGACGATCTGCTCGACTACACCGGCGACGCCAGGCGGACCGGCAAGCCGCTGTTCGCGGATCTGCGGGAAGGCAAGGTGACCTACCCGCTTCTGCTGGCCCTGGAGCGTGACGCGTCGCTGCGGCCGCTGGCGGCCGAGATCCTGGCGGGAGCCGCCGACGCGACCTCACCCGCGGGGCTCGGAGATCGCGTGCGCGATGCTCTGGTCGCCAGCGGTAGCGTTCGCGATTGCCGGACGCTGGCCGTGAAGCGGGCACGGGCCGCCATCGCCTGTCTCGAGCCCATCGCCGACGGGCCGGGGCGGGAGGCCCTGGTGGCGCTGGCCGAGGCGATCGTGCATCGAGAGAGCTGAGCGGCGCCCGATGCCGGCCTGCCGCTCGCCAGGAGGAACGCCATGACGTTCATCCCCAAAGCGCTGCTGAGGAACCTCTACAACCACTCCAGCCTGAGAAACTCGGGCGGCGGGGTGCGCTTCTCGGTCAAGAACCGCCTGAGCCCGGCATCGCTGCGGCGCATCGAGCAGGTCTCGCTCGACGGCGAGGAGATCAGCCCCGACAGAATCGAGGTCACCGTCGATTCCGGCGATGCGTTCCCGATGAGTCAGATCGGCCCGGACAGACCGGTGGACTTCCCGTTGGGCACTCTGCTGACTTTCCACCTGGCAGTGGACCCACTCGAGGAGGGCAAGCACGGTCTGGAGTTCGCGTTCGAGACCGAGCCCTTCGGCACGCTGAAGTTCGGCGTCAAGGACTCGCTCAGAACCGGAGAACGACCTCCTGGCACGGTCCCGCGGGACGGGGAAGACGATTACAGCCACGAGATCATCACCGCCCGCCAGGATTTTGTGCGCGAGCAGACGGGCGTGACCCTGCAGCACATCAATCACTACTCCTTCGAGCCCCACGTGACCCAGGGCAATATCGAGCACTTCACCGGTGTTGCCCAGATCCCTCTGGGTATCGCGGGACCGCTGCTGGTCCATGGCGAGTACGCCAGGGGCGAGTTCTATGTGCCGCTGGCGACCTCGGAGGGGACGCTGGTGGCGTCCTACAACCGGGGCATGAAGGTGATCCACGAGAGCGGCGGCGTGAAATGCGCCGTGGTCGGCGACAACATGCAGAGAGCGCCAGTGTTCATCTTCGAAGAGGCGGCGCGCGCCCGCGAGTTCGCCGACTGGTTGGTCTCCCGGATGGACGACATCAAGGCGGTCTGCGCGGCATCCGATACGTTCGTGGCGCTGAAGTACGTCGACTACTACCTGTCGAACAGATTCGCCTTCACGCGGTTCAACTACACGACCGGCGATGCCGCCGGCATGAACATGGTCGGCAAGGCCACGTTCGCGGCCTGCAACTGGATCCTGCAGAACTGCAGAGATGTGGAGATCCAGGACTTCTATCTGGAATCCAACTTCGCCACCGACAAGAAGGCATCGATGATCAACTCGATGCGCTCGCGCGGCAAGCGGGTCACGGCGGAGCTCGTCGTCAAGCGTGACGTCCTGCGCGACGTCATGGACGCCGACACCGAGTCCATCTACAAGCACTCGAAGGTCGCCAACATCGGCACCATGCTCTCGGGTGCCAACAACAACGGCTGTCACGCCGCCAACGCCATCACCGCGATCTTCATCGCGACCGGCCAGGACGTGGCGAACGTCTCGGAGTCATCGGCTGGGCTGGTCTATGCCGAGCTGACCCCGGAGAAGGACCTCTACATGTCGATCACGCTGCCGTCGTTGATCGTCGGAACCTGTGGCGGAGGTACCGGGCTTCCCACCCAGCTCGAGGGCCTCGAGATCATGGGCTGCGCCGGCGTCGGCAAGGTCATGAAGTTCGCGGAGATCGTCGCCGGCACGGTGCTGGCGGGCGAGATCTCGCTCGCCGCCGCCATCTCTTCACTCGACTGGGTCTCCAGCCACGAGCAGCTGGGACGAAACGATCCGACGAAAGGGGCCCTCTGACGCTCCCGTCGAAACTTCCGTGGAGGCCTTCGTAAGACTTTGTAGCGGGCGCTCGCGGACAGGCCGATACGCGGCAACCTCGTGCCGGACGCCCATCTTGCGGCGTTGCTTCTGGAGCACGGTGTGCATCTTCTCTACAGCCGCGACCGCGACTTTCTGAGATTCCCGACGCTACGGGTCGAGGATCCTCTGGCGATCGATCGGGAGAAACGACGATGAAACGGTATCTGACTGCTGCTGTCTGTTGGACGCTCTTCGCGGCTCCCGGTCTCGCGGCCGGCGTGGAGGGCTACTACCGCTATCCCACGCTGCACGGGCAAACCGTGATCTTCGCTGCGGAGGGCGACCTGTGGACGGTGCCGACGGCGGGCGGCCTGGCGCGGCGGCTGACCACCCATCCGGGCGACGAGTCCCGCCCCGCGGTTTCGCCCGACGGCGCGACACTGGCCTTCTCGGCCGCCTACGAGGGACCGCGCGAGGTGTACACCATGCCGATCCAGGGCGGTCTGCCGGTGCGGCGCACCTGGCAGGCCGAGTCGTCGCTGGTGGTCGGTTGGACCCCCGGCGGCGAGCTGGTCTACTCCACGATGCATTACTCGACCCTGCCCGACCGCCAGCTGGTGGCGCTCGATCTGGCGGGCGGCGGCGATCGCCTGATCCCGCTCAGCCAGGCCAGCGAGGGCGCCTGGAACGCCGCCGGCGACAAGCTCTTCTTCGTCCGCCCGGCGTTCCACCGCAACGTCACCAAGCGCTATCGCGGCGGCACCGCGCGCAACATCTGGAAGCTCGTCGACGGCGCCGCCGAGGCCGACGTCCTGACCGCCGACTACCGCGGCGAGAGCCACACGCCGATGTGGTGGCGGGGACGCGTCTACTTCATCTCCGACCGCGACGGCACGATGAACATCTGGTCGATGGACGAGACGGGCGGTGACCTGCGCCAGCACACCGGCCACAGCGGCTGGGACGTACGCGACGCGTCGCTGTCGGAAGGGCATGTGGTCTATCAGGTCGGGGCCGACCTGTGGCTCTACGACGTCGGCGCCGACGCCACGCGCCTGATCCCCATCACCCTGGCGACCGACGTCGACCAGTGGCGGGAGAAGTGGGTCGAAGAGCCGCTGGAGTACCTGACCTCGGCCCACTTTCACCCCGAAGGCGACAGCGTGGTGCTGACCGCCCGCGGGCGGGTCTTCGTGGCGCCCGCGAGGCAGGGGCGGCTGGTCCGCGCCTCCCGGGCGCCGGGGGTGCGCTACCGCGACGCGGTCTATCTGCCCGACGGCGAGAACCTGCTGGTGCTGTCGGACGAGAGCGGTGAGCTGGAGTTCGTCAAGCTCCCGGCCAGCGGTGTCGGCGATCCGGAGGCGTTGACCGGCGACGGCACGATCCTGCGCTTCCGCGGCCATCCGTCGCCGGACGGGCGCTGGGTCGCCTACACCGATCAGAACCACGACCTCTGGCTGCTCGATCTCGAAAGCCGCGACCAGAAGCTGATCTCGACCAATCGGCAGGGTGTGGGCAACCTGGCCTGGTCGCCCGACGGCCGCTGGTTGGCCTTCAACCAGAGCGCCCTGAACAGCTTCACCCAGATCCACCTCTACGGCGTCAAGAACGGCAGCCTGACGCAGCTGACCAGCGACCGGGTCAACAGCTGGGACGCCGCCTGGGACCCGGCGGGTGACTGGCTCTACTTCCTGTCGGATCGCGACCTGCGCTCGCTGATCCGTGGCCCGTGGGGGTCGCGCCAGCCGGAGCCCTACTTCGACAAGCCGGTGAAGCTCTACCAGCTGTCTCTCCGCCCCGGCCTGCGCTCACCGTTCCGGCCGGCCGACGAGCTGCACGACCCCGAGGAGGAGGAAGGCGCGAACGACGGCCCGGAGAAGGACGGCAATGAGGAGAAGGCCGTGGAGCCGGTGGTGATCGATCTGGATGGCATCGCCGCCCGGTTGCGGGAGGTGCCGGCAGCCGCGGGGAACAACAACTCCCTGGCGGTCAACGACAAGGCGCTCTACTGGGCGGCGCGCGACTCCGGCCGCGACGCCAAGACGCACCTGATGGCGCTCGGGATCTCCAACGACGAGCCCGAGCCCGAGGCCCTGGTGTCGGACATCGAGAGCTACGAGCTCTCCCAGGACGGCAAGAAGCTCCTGCTGCGCCAGGGCGAGAGCCTCTACGTTCTGGACGCCGGCACCGAGGCGCCCGAGGATCTGTCCGAGCATCAGGTCGACCTGGGCGGCTGGAGCTTCGCCATCGACGTGCGCCAGGACTGGCGCCAGATCTTCATCGACGCCTGGCGGCTGGAACGGGACTACTTCTACGACCCGGCAATGCACGGCGTCGACTGGGACGCGGTACGGGACAAGTACCTGCCACTGGTGGATCGGGTGACGACCCGAGCCGAGCTGAGCGAGCTCATCGGCCGGGTCGTGGGCGAGCTGTCGGCACTGCACATCAGCGTGCGGGGAGGCGATCATCGTCAGGGGCCCGATGAGGTGGACGTGGCCAGCCGGGGTGCGCGGTTGGTGCGCGATCGTGATGCCGGCGGCTACCGGATTGACCACATCTACCAGTCCGATCCCGACTATCCGGATGAGCGCTCGCCGCTGGCCGACCCCGACCTCGGGGTCGAGGCCGGCGACTCCGTCCTGGCGGTCAACGGCGTCGACGTCCTGTCCGTGCCCCACATCGGAACCCTGCTGCGCAACCAGGCCGGCCGGCAGGTGCGGCTACGAGTGCGGTCGGCCGCCACGAGCGAGGTGCGCGACCTGATCGCCGTGCCGGTCGACGACGAGCGGAGCCTGCGCTACCGGGACTGGGAGCACGGCCGGCGGCTGGCGGTCGAAGAGCGCGGCGAGGGCAGGATCGGCTACGTGCATCTGCGGTCGATGGGTGGGCGGGACCTCACCGCCTGGTACCGCCAGTTCTACCCGGTCTTCAACCGCCAGGGGCTGATCCTGGACGTACGCCACAACACCGGCGGCAACATCGACTCGATCCTGCTCGAGAAGTTGCTGCGCCGCGCCTGGTTCTACTGGAAGGGTCGGGTGGAGGAGCCCTACTGGAACATGCAGTACGCCTTCCGCGGGCACATGGTGGTGCTGTGCAACGAGCGCACCGCGTCGGACGGCGAGGCTTTTGCCGAGGGCTTCCGCCGGCTGGGTCTGGGCAAGGTGATCGGCACCCGCACGTGGGGCGGCGAGATCTGGCTCAGCTCGTCGAACCGGCTGAGCGACGGCGGCATCGCCCGGGCGCCGATGTGGGGCGTCTACGGCCCCGAGGGCGAGTGGCTCATCGAGCAGCACGGGGTCGAGCCCGACATCAAGGTGGACAACCTGCCCCACGCCACTTTCAACGGCCGGGACGCCCAGCTCGAGGCGGCCGTCGACCATCTGCTGGCGGCGATCGAGGCGGATCCGCGCACCGTGCCGCCGCCGCCGGCCTACCCGGACCTGTCGTTCGTCTATCCGGAGCCCTGATGCCGAAGGTGCCAGCCATCAAGCTGCGGGATCGGGCGGCGGCCCTGACCGCCTACTTCTCGCCGAGAGTCATCGGCGAGGTCAACGACGCCTACGTAAAAGTGGCCAAGATCAAGGGTGACGAGATCCCCTGGCACAACCATGCCGAGGAGGACGAGCTCTTCTACATCATCGACGGCAGCCTGCTGTTCGAAGTCGAAGGGCAGACGCCGTTCACCATGCAGACGGGTGACCTCTACATCGTCGAGCGGGGCGTCAACCACCGGGTCTCCTCGACCGAGGAGTGCTCGATCCTGTTGGTCGAGAACAAGTCGACGGAGCATCTCGGAGAGACGGAGTCCGAGATCGTCAGCACCATCGAAGAGCAGCTGCAGGAGTACGACGAGGCGCCAGAGGTCTGAGTTCGATCGCAAAGGTGCGAGAGCTGCTGGACTGACCGAGCGGAGGTTGCGGAGGCCGGTTTGGCAGCGCCGGCCGGGCCGGGGAAGCCGAGGCTAGACCAGGACGGCGCCTTGGTGGGCCACCTCGACGCGGTTGCGTCCTGATTGCTTCGCGGCGTAGAGCGCCTCGTCCGCCAGCTCGACCAGAGAAGCTTCGCTCTCGACATTCTGGTTCGGGTAGGCGGCGCCGCCGATGCTGACGGTGATCCTGATCGCCTGGTCACCCTCGACGACCGAGGTCTCCTCCACCGCTCGACGCACACGCTCGCCGATCGCCCGGGTGTCCTCGCTGGAGGCTGCCGGCAGCACGGCGAGAAACTCCTCGCCGCCGTAGCGGATCAGGATGTCCCCCTCGCGCAGGATCGAGCTGACAACACCCGCTACGGCCGTCAGGATGCGATCCCCGACCAGATGACCATAGGTGTCGTTGACGCTCTTGAAGTGGTCGATATCGAGCATGGCCACGGCCAGGGGAGAGTTGGCCCGAACGGCGCGACCGAACTCCTCGTGCAGGCGGCCGAGGCCGAACCGGCGGTTGTAGACCCCAGTGAGAGGATCGAGAGCAGCGAGACGCTGCAACCGGTCGTGAGCCAGGGCGTTGTTCAGCGCCAGCCCGAGCCCGTGCCGGAAGAGCTCGAGACGCTCCTTGACGTTGGCTTCGAAGCCACTGGCCGAGGCCATGACGACCACCCCCAGCGGCACCTGCTTGTGACTCACCGGCATGAACAAAACAGCCTTGGGGCGGAAGTCCACCAACGCGCCGGCGATCTCGACACCGGCTGGGATCTCGACGATCTCGGTCGAGCCGCTGCGCAGGGCGGTCGAAACGTGGTCGCTGTCGGCGATCGTCTCCGCTAGCCGCACGCCGAGACTGGCCTGTACCTGCAACGTGCCGCCCATATCCACCAGAACCACACCGGCCGTGGCGCCGATGTGGTCGAGCAGCTGACCCAGAGCTCCGTTGGCCACCGTATCGAGCTCCAGCCGGCTGCTCAGCATCTGGTTGAAAGCGCGGATTGCGGTCTGAGTCTGCATCGATCTGGTCAACGCAGTGACCAGGTTGTTGAAAGCCCGGGCGCTGTGCCCGATCTCGTCATCCGAGTCGACCACGATGTAGCAGTTGGTCGGCGTGCTTTTGCCGAGATCGTCGCTGTAGGTCATCTCGCGCAGCTCGTCGCCGACCGTCTTCATGCGCTCGGCGAGCAGCTGGACTCGCTTGCCGACGACCTCCCTGGCGAACGAGAAGTTGAGACAGCCGGCCAGGGCCCCGGCACCGAGACAGGCGCCGAAGAAGCTCGGGCTGATCGCCGTGTCGACGGGAACGCCGAGCAGCAGGACGAAGAACGGAAAGCTCAGGCCGATAAGCAGTCCAAAGCCGACCATCCAGATCGCGAGATCGAAGAAGATCCGTTTTGTCAGACGCAACGTCGTGCTCCTCTGGGGCGCTTCATCTCGGCTCCTATTCGAATCGACTTTGGCGGCGATCGCTATGCAACCCGGCACTCGTTCACCAAGACGGGAAACTGTCGAGGACGGGAGCGGAGAGCCGGCGCTGCTTCTCGCCATCCGTTGGCTGTGAAGTTTGCCACAGCGTCAGCGGACGGTCCGCTGCACGATCTATCCCGGGGAAGCGACACCGGGGCCACGGCCAGACCGAGCGGTCCCAACCGTCGGGTGGATCAAGCACCGGCAGTGTCGGAGATCAGGGCTCTCTCCGCCGCGAATGGAGGGAACCATGGTCAGAGTCCAGAGCCTTCGCCTCTTCTTTTGCGCGGCAGCGTGTCTGCTGCTCTTCTTGCCCAGCCTCGACGCCGCCGAGCGCGCGGCCGGGGTGCAGCTAGGCTACGGCCGCGGGTTCGGCTTCCTGCTGAACTCGACGGTGTCCGATTTCGCCCAGGGTTTTCCGTTGGATCTGCGCTACGGCTTCGCCTACACCTCGCTCGATCCCGGCGACCCGGTGGCGGCGCGCCGCATCTTCATCAATGACGGCACCAACGGCACGCCCACCGAGGAAGGTCGTGCCTGGGACCTGCGGTTCGACCTGCTCTACGACCTCGAGCTCTTCGAGAAAAGCGAGACGTTCGTCTTCGCCGGTCCGCGCTACTCCAACTTCACCGGCAGCTTTCACTATGTCGGCGGCAACGAGCAGTTCGACGTCACCAGCCGGCAATGGGGAATCGGCGGCGGGATCGAGAGCCATCACCGCCTGCTGAACAATCAGGGCATGGATCTGGTCGTCTCGGCGATGTTGGATTACTACCTGGAGAGCCCGATCAGCGGGCACGACACCACCTACAAGCCCGGCGGTGGGGACGTCAACGCGCGACGGAACTACACGTTTGGCGATGCCGACGGCGCGATCCGGCAGCCCAAGCTGGTGCCGCGGATCATGGTGGGCATCAACCGGAAGTTCGGCAGGCGGGTAGACAGCCAGCGGAACTAGTGTTGTGTCTCCAACTTCGCCTTACCGTCTGGACGGCCCTCGACGTCGTTGGCTACGTCGCGCTTCCTCGACATAGGCTCGGCTATGCCTGCGTCAGCGCGCCTTGCCAGCAACGCCGATGGCTCGCCCATACGGCAAGCCAAGTCGAAGACACAACACTAGCTGGGCTCTTCAGTCGCCTTCGAGCTGCGCCAGGCGGGACGCCGCGTTGGCGTGCTCGGCGTCCAGGGCGAGGACCTTGCGGTACTGCGCCACCGCCTCGCCGGTGCGGCCGATGTAGCGATAGGCCTCGCCGAGGTGGAACTGCGCCGCCGGGCTGTCGGGATAGGACTCGGCGTTGAGGCCGAAGAAGCGCAGCGCCTCGGGCACCTGGCGGGCCGACAGGAAGCGGTAGCCGTAGGCGATCATCTCGCCGGCGGTGTTCTCCTTGCCGCGCACCGGGTCGGCCCGGTAGCGCTGGTAGGCGGCCGCCGCGGCGTCGAGGTCGCCGCTCTCCATCGCCTCGTCGAGCACGCTGGTCAGCGTCACCAGATCGATGGTACGCACGGTCACCAGCGAGCTGAGCGGTTGCGAGTACTCGCCGATCATGGAGTTGAAGTAGAGCCGGTCACCCTGCGGCGAGGCGGCGATGCCGTTGGGGCGGAAGAACGTCGCCTCCGGAGCGGGGCCGTCCTCGTGGCCGGGCTGACCGGTGCCGGCCAACGGCGTGATCTCGCCCTCGCTGCTGATCTTGACCACCCGGTTGGCGATGATCTTGGTGACGTAGAGGAAGCCCTTGGCGGCAGCGATGTGGGCATTGCCGGCGCCGCCGGGAACGGTCACGAAGCGCTCGACCTCGCCCTCGGTGGAGACCCGCAAGATGTCGAGGTTGTTGAAGTTGGTGACGTAGAGGTGGCCGTCGGCGCCGGCGACGATGCCGTTGGGACAGGCGAACAGATCGCTCTCGGCAAACGGTTCGACCTTGCCGTCCGGGGTTACCCGGGAGAGCTTGTTGCCGCGGCAGTTGCAGACATAGAGCATGCCGGCGGAATCGAAGGCCAGGCCGACCGGGCCCTCCAGCCCGTCCGTCACGAAGACGCTCACCTCGCCGGTCCGGGCGATGCGCACGATGTTGTCGGCGAAGAAGTTGGCCTGATAGAGATCGCCGCGCCGGTCGACGGCGTTGCCCGAGGCGCCGTAGAGGCTGCGCGTCAGCTCGGTGACCTCGCCCTCCGGGCTGATGCGCCAGACCGCGTCGCGGAAGTTGGCGACGTAGAGGAAGCCCAGCCGGTCGATGGTCACGCCGCCCAGGTTGCCGCGCGCGTCGAGCTCGCTGTCGAGCTCGAGGGTGCCGACCTGGTCGACGAACTCGGCCTTGGCATCCTCGGCGGCCGCGGGGTTCGGTGCGCAGGCCGCAACCACCAGCGAGAGGAGCAGGCAGAACGAGGGTCGACTGATCTTGTGCATCGCAACACCTCCACGGGGGACGGGGTCTCCTGTTCCTACGAAGGCCGGATGGCAGTGTTGCGGCAGTCGATCGGGTCTTCGACAAGAAACCGGAGGTGCGATCTCGTCCTCATGGGTGCAGAGGAGTGGTGTTTCGTTTCGTTCTGATGCTTGATGCTTGATGATTGATGCCATAGCATGTGCGCCATGAGAACGACCCTCGATCTGGACGCGGACGTCCTCCAGGCGGCCAAGGAGTTGGCAGCCCAGAGGAAGACCACGACGGGCAAGATCCTCTCGGAGCTCGCTCGCGAGGCGCTGCGACCGGCGGGCGCGGGCGCGGGCGTCAGGAACGGCGTGCCGCTGCTCCCAGCCCGAGCCGACGAGCGGCCCGTCACTGCCGCGGTGGTGAATCGTCTGCGAGAGGACGGCTGAGTCGGGTAGCGGGATCGTGGTCGCGCTGCTCGACATCAATGTCCTGGTCGCCCTGTTCGACGGTGCGCACATCCACCACGGTACTGCCCACGAATGGTTCGGACGTCATCGCGCGGAGGGTTGGGCTACCTGCCCGTTGACGGAGAACGGTCTTGTTCGTGTCGTCTCGAGCGGCGCCTATCCCGGCCGGCGGACCTCGTTGCAGGATGCCGTGGAGAGGCTGCGGGCTTTTCGCCGGAGTGACGGTCATCTTTTCTGGGAGGACTCGATATCCCTCTGCGATCTCTCTCTGATCGAGACGGCCGGGATCGCCGGCGCGGCGCAGCTGACCGACGTATATCTGCTCGCTCTCGCGCTGCGCAATGACGGCCGACTGGCGACCTTCGACCGGCGGATCTCCACCGCCGCAGTGGTCGGCGCCGAAGCGCGGCACCTGGCCTTGATCGGCAGTACCGAGGGCGGCTAACCAGAAGCTGGCCCAGCTCCGCGCTCGGTGGCAGGCGAGTCCCGCACGATCGGCGCTGGCTCTCCGTCAGGGGCCGGTCAGCAGCAGCAGGAAGGCGGCGGCCAGCATGGTCAGCAGCCCGCCGCCCAGCCAGAACGCCATCTGCCGGGTGCCGTGGACCAGCGCCAGAACCCACTTGGCGATGGCGTTGGTGGCGATGGCCAGCAGAACCGAGCTGGCGGCGATGAGGGGCGACAGAGCCTGCTGACCGAGAAGCTTGGAGACCGACAGGGCGACCGCGCTGGTGCTGGCGGTGCCGGCGACGCCGCTGGCCAGCAGGATGCCGCGGTCACCCAGCCAGAGGTCGGCCAGTTTCACCAGCAGCAGAATGGCGACGAAGAAGAGACCGAACTGGAGAGCCGGCCGGAGCGAGTAGGGGTTCTGGAGGGGAAACTCCACGTCCGCGGTGCCGGCGCGGCGCGCCAGCAGCCAGGCGCCCGCCAGGCCGACCGCGGCCATGCCGAGCAGGGGCGCCGCCAGGGAGCGGGCGAGACCGCGGTCGACGAGCCACAGCAGCAGCAGCAGTCGCGGCCCCTGCATCGCGTTGGCCAGCACCGCGGCGGTGCCCATAAGGCGGCTCGCCTCGGGCGCGCGCCGGGCGCGGTCGGCCAGGGACATGGTGACCGCGGCGGTCGAGACGATGCCTCCCACCAGGCTGCCCAGCAGCAGGCCGCGCCGCGAGCCCAGCCAGCGGATCAGGAAGTAGCCGGCGTAGCTGATGGTCGAGACCAGGATGACCAGCCCCCACACCTGGCGCGGGTTGAAGAAGCCGTAGGGCCCCAGCTCCCGATCCGGCAGGATCGGGTAGATCACCAGCACCACGGCGAGGAACTTGAGCGTCGCGTCGAACTCGGCTTCGCTGATCTGTTCGCGGACGAACCGGTGCAGTTGCTGCTTGGCGGCCAGGATGATCGTCAGCACGATGCCCAGGCTGATGGCGGCCGCCTCGTAGCTGTGCAGCAGGTAGCCGATCCAGAACACCAGCAGCGCGGCGAGCTCGGTGGTGAGGCCCAGGCTCCCCGTGGGCGAACGGTAGTAGCCGAGGAGGACAAGCCCGGCCACGGCCGCGAAGGTGACCGCGGTGAGAACGGGTGCGGCGAAGAGACCGCAGATGGCCCCCAGCAGGCAGAGGATGGTGAAGGTGCGCACCCCGGCCGACTTCTTCTCGCCGGGCTCGCGCCCGCGGTAGCGCTCGACTCCGACGAGGAGCCCGAGCGCCAGCGCCTCGCCGAGCAGTTTGAAAGTAGCCAGATCAGGCAACACGGCTAGAGGATATCTCTCAGGATCTGGGTATCGATGTTGGCGCCACACAGCACGATGGCCACCTCCCGGTCCGCAAAGCGATCGCGGTTGGCGATGTAGCCGGCCACGGCGACGCCGGCGGCGCCCTCGATCAGGGTGTGGTGCCGGCCGACGATCAGCCGCACGGCGTCGCGGATCTGCGCCTCGCCCACCAGCAGCGACTCGTCGACGATCTCGCGGCAGAGCTCGAACGTGATGGCGCCGGGCTCGACACCACCGGCGGTGCCGTCGGAAAGGGTGGGCCGCGACTCCATCTCGACGATGCGGCCGGCCGCGAGGGAGGCGTGCATCACCGGCGAGCGCTCGGGCGAGCAGGCGATCACCCGCAGCTCCGGCCGGACGGCTTTGAGATAGCCGCCGGTGCCCGCGATGAGCCCGCCGCCGCCCATGGCGATGAAGACCGCATCGAGCTCCGGCAGCTGCTTCGCCAGCTCGGCGCCCAGCGTGCCCTGGCCGGCGACGACGGTCGCGTCGTTGTAGGGAGAGATGTAGGTCATGTCGGTGTCGGCGGCGTGCCGGCGGGCCTCCATCTCGGCCAGCACGCAGTCGTCGCCCTGCTCCCGCACCTCGGCTCCCCACGAGTCGATGGCGGCGAGCTTCGAGCTGGCGACGCCGGCGGGCACGAAGACCAGCGCCGCGCAGCCGGCGGCCGCCGCGGCGCAGGCGACGGCCGCGCCATGGTTGCCCGAGGAGGCGGCGACCACCCCGCGGGACCGCTCGTTGTCACTCAGCGAAAAAAGGATCTTGTTGGTGGCGCCGCGCAGCTTGAACGAACCGGTGAGCTGCTGGTTCTCGAGCTTCAGCCAGACGCGGTCGCCGCTGCCGTCGGCCAGGAGCCGCGAGCGCTCCACCGGCGTCGTCCGCACTCGGCCGGCGATCCTCTCGGCGGCGGCCGGCACCTCGCGAAGAAGGTCCATGGCGGCGCTAGCTAGGCGAGGAAGTCGATGCGCCGGCCGAGGCCCCGCCGCTCGGCCGCGTCGTAGACGATCCGCGCCACCGCGACGTCCTGGATGGCCAGGCCGGTCGAGTCGAAGACGGTGATCTCGTCGCCTTCGCGCCCGGGCCGGCTGCCGTCGACGATCTCGCCGAGGGTGGCGTGTATGTCGGCCTCCGCCAGCTCGCCGCTGGCCAGCGGCACATTGATCTCGCCGCCGCCCGCCGCCTGGTGCAGGTCGTCGATGACGATCCTGGCGTCGCGCAGGATGGCGCCGTCGAGCTCCTGCTTGCCGGGGCCGTCGGCGCCGAGCGCGTTGATGTGGGTGCCGGGTCGGATCCAGGCCCGCTCGACGACCGGGCGCCGCGAGGGCGTGGCGGTGCAGACGATGTCGCAGCCGCAGGCCTCGGGCGCCGTGGCGGCTCGCCCGCCCACCTCGGCGGCGAACGCCTCGGCCACCTCGGTCCGCCGGTCGTGGGCGAGGATCTCGAGCTCGCCGAATACGACCTGGAGCGCCGCCAGCGCGGTGTGCGCCTGGACGCCGCAACCGATGAAGCCGATGCTCTCGCAGCCGGGCCGCGCCAGGTGCTTCGCGGCCACCCCGGCGGCGGCGCCGGTGCGGGCGGCGGTGAGCCACGTGGCGTCCATCACCGCCAGCGGCCGGGCGGTCGCCGGGTCGCTCAGGATGTACATGCCGAGCACCGTCGGCAGGCCGTGGCGGGCCGGGTTCTGCGGGTGGGAGTTGACCCACTTAACGCCGGCCGAGCCCTTGGCGTAGGCCGGCATGGCGCGGAAGTCGCCGTCGTACTTCCTCAGGTCGAGATAGACCTTGGCCGGCATCAACGTCTCGCCGCGGGCGTGGGCCGCGAACGCCTCTTCGACGGCGGTGACGGCGGCCTCCATGGTGAGCGCCGAGCGCACGTCCGATTGGGTGAGGATCAGGGTCTTCATGTCGAGAGCGTAACGCAGCGGAGCGGTTTCCGGCGCCCCTGGCCGGCTCGGCAACCGGCGGCGCTGTACTATCCCCGCGAGAGCCCACATGTACCTCAGCCGAACCGCCGAATACGCCCTCCGCACCGCGGCCTGTCTCACCCGGCTGGGGGGGGAGAACCGGGTGCGCGCCAGGGACCTGGCGCCGCTGGCGCGCATTCCCCAGCCCTATCTCTCGAAGATCCTGCGCCGCCTCACCGCGGCAGGGTTGCTGACGTCACAGAAGGGCCACCATGGTGGTTTCGCCCTGGCCCGGGAGCCTGGCGAGATCCGTTTCGTGGACGTGCTGCGGGCGGTGGATTTCGAGCCCGCCGCCGACCACTGCCTGTTCGGCTGGGAGAACTGCGACGAGAACAACCCCTGCCCGCTGCACCCGGAGTGGGCCGATCTCAAGGCGCAGATCGAGGAGTGGGCCAGCACCCGCACGCTGGCGGACGTCGAGCGGGGCGAGGGCAGCTTCTACGAGGCGGGGGGGTAGCCGCGGTGCCGGCTCACCCCTCGGACTGGCCGTCGTAGAGGGCCTCGGTCGGCAGGATCTCGGGGCCGTTCTCGGTGCAGACGGCATAGGAGGACGAGTACATCGACACCCCGGCGTGCTCGCCGTGGGCGTTGAGCACGTAGAAGCTGAGACCGAAGGCCGGCAGCCCCCGGGAGTTGAGAAGTCGCTTCTCGACGGTGTTGGCCGCCACCCGCTCGAGCGCTGCCAGACCGGCGTCCTTGGGTGCCGCGCCGCGTCGCATCTCTTCCACCACCAGGAAGGAGGCGAGGTGGAAGAGGTTGGCCTCGCCGCGCCCGGTGGAGCCGGCGGCGCCGACCGCGGCGTCGACATAGAGCCCGGCGCCCAGGATCGGCGAGTCGCCGACCCGGCCGGGGATCTTCCAGGCCAGACCGCTGGTGGTGGTGACGCCGGCGAGCTCGCCGCGCGGGCTCAGGCCGTTGCAGTTGATCGTTCCGTAATAGTGCTCGGGGTCGATCAGGCCCTCGGCGACCATCGCCAGGCCGGCCCGGTGCTGCGCCAGCGCCCGGCTTTCGGGGTCGGGATAGTGGCGCGGGTCGCTGCGCCGCTTCCACTCGAGCCACAGCCGACGGGACTTCTCGGTGTTGAGGTCGTCCTCGATCTCGAAGCCCATGGTGCGCGCGAAGCGCTGCGCGTCGTCACCGACGATCAGGTGATGGTCGGTGTGGTCGGCGACCGCCTGCGCCACCAGCGAGGGCGTCCGCACGCCCTCCAGAGCGGCGACGCCGCCGGCCCGCCTCTTGGGGCCGTGCATGCAGCAGGAGTCGAGCTGCACGACGCCGTCGGCGTTGGGCAGGCCGCCATAGCCGACGCTCGAGTCCTCGGGGTCGCGTTCGACGATATTGACGCCGGCGAGCAGCGCGTCGAGCGGATCGCTCTCGCCGGTGAGCAGGGCGAACGCCTTCTCGACACAGGTGGCGCCGGCGGTGTCGCGGGAGCGCAGACCGTTGCGCGACGCGACCACCGCGGGCTTCACCGAGCCGGTGTGCACCGCCGGCGCGCGGCCGAGGAGCCGCCGCGGCATGACGGTGGCGAGGCCTAGCGCCGTGCCGCCCAGGCGGATGATCTCTCTGCGATCGAGCGTTCTCGGCATGATCCCCTCCTTGTCTGCCCGGGTTCGAGCGCCCCGATCCTAGCCTGTGCCTCTGGCCAGCCGTCGCTTGCCGCGACCTTGCCATGAGCATGCTCAACACGGTCGGGATAGTCTGAGCCCGAGCATGAGATCCCGGCGCCCCAACTTCGCCCACCCGAGCCGCCGGCTGCCGGTGGCCGCGGCCGTGCTGCTGGCGCTGGCCGGTTGTGCCGGCGGCGAGCGCCGGCCGGATGAGACCGGCGCCGCCCTGCGCGCCACCCGCGGCTACATCCTGATCTCGCTCGACACCCTGAGCGCCGGGCACCTGGGCGCCTACGGCAGCCGGCGGCCGACCAGCCCCTTCTTCGACGCGCTGGCCAGGCGCGGGACGCTGTTCGAGAACGCCTTCGTCCAGTATCCGTCGACCCTGGTCTCGCACATGTCGATCTTCACCGGCCTCTACCCGCAGCAGCACGGGGTGTATCCCCCCTCGTTTCGCCTCTCGCCGGCGATCGAGACGCTGCCCGAGCGGTTCTCGCGGGCGGGCTTTCGCACTGCCGGACACACCGAGGGTGGGTTTGTGGGTCGTTTCTACGGCTTCGCGCGCGGCTTTGACGAGTTCACCGATCCCCGGGTGAAGCACACCACGGACATCGAGAAGACTCTCGAGAAGGGGCTCGCGTTTCTGCGCGGGCTCGGCGCGGACGACCGGTTCTTCCTCTTTCTCCACACCTACTCGATCCATGACCCCTACCAGCCGCCCGAGCCGTACGCGTCGCTGTTCTGGCCGGGGGAGCCACCCGGTCCCGGCGCCAAGCTGCCGATCGGCCAGGTCAACGCCGGGCTGGTCTCGGTAGAGGCGCGGGAGATCGACTATTTCGAGGCTCTGTACGACGGCGGCATTCGCTACGCCGACGAGGTCCTGGCGGGCTTCTTCGAGGAGCTGGGCGGCCTCGGCCTGGAGCAGGAGACGACGATCGTCGTCACCTCCGATCACGGCGAGGAGTTCATGGAGCACGGCCGGGTCGGCCACACCCAGCTCTACCCCGAGACCGTGCACGTGCCGATGCTGGTGCTGCATCCGGACCAGCCAGGGGAGCGGCGGGTGCGGGAGCCGGTGCAGAGCATCGACATCGCGCCGACGCTCCTGGAGATCGCCGGCATCGCGCCGCTCGACGCGGCCGCCGGACGCAGCCTGGTGCCGCTGATTCGGGGCGCCCGCCAGCCGAGCGCCCCCGCCTACGCGGAGGTCCTCGAGTCCTATCTCCAGGAGTCGCTGATCGAACGACGAGAGGCGAAGCTGCTGCAGATCGTCGAAACGACCTACCGCGGCGAGGGCGGCGGCACCTGGATCACCAGGCGGGCCGAGATCGACTGGTCCGAGCCCGTTCTGGAGCTCTCACTGGCCAGCTTCCATCGGCCGCGCGAGCTCACGCTCGAGGTCGGCACCAGCTGGGCGCGCCGCACGATCGAGCTGCCCGCCGGCGGACCGCTGCCGCACCGGCTGGTGCTCACTACGCCGGGCTGTGATTCGCCGAAGGCGGTGGGGCTGAATGACGACCCCCGCTGCCTGTCGATCAAGGTCCGGGGAGTCGAGCTGCGGCGCAGCGAGCTGTTCGACCTTGGCCTCGACCGGGGGGCGCGCAACGACCTGTCGCGCACTTCGCCGCAGAGCGCCGCCGCCCTGGCGGCTGGCCTGGACGAGCTCTCCTGGGAGTCCGTCGCGCCGCCGGTGGAAGAGGGCCTGGGCGCCGAGGAGACGGAGGCCCTGCGCGCCCTGGGCTATATCCAGTAGGCGCCGCCTCAGTCGACGTAACCGAGGGCCCGCAGGTTGTCCAGCACTTCTTCGTCGGGCGCCGCCTCCGCGACGCCCGGCGGCTTGGATTCGGCGAGTCGCTTCTGGATGGAGGCCGCCAGCAGGCCGGCCAGGATCGGGTGCTCGGCCGCCCGGTCGGTGAGCTCGAGCGGGTCGTCGCGCCAGTTGTAGAGCCGGCTGGTGACGCCCTTGTCGTCGACCCGCCGGATGAGCTTCCAATCGCCGTCGATGACGCTGGCGGTGGTCTGGTTCTTGCGCTTGGTGTGCGAGAAGACCTGGCGGGTGCCGGTCTCGGCGGCTCCCAGGAGCGCCGGCAGCAAGCTGCCCTGGGTGGCCGGCCCGTCGATGCCGAGATAGGCCAGCAGGGTGGGCATGAGATCGATCTGCTGAGCGAGCTCGGCGATCCGGTGGCCTTCGCGCTGTCCGGGCAGCTTGACGATCAACGGTACGTTGAGGACCTCGCGGAAGAGATCGGCGGCGTGGGTCCAGGCCTGGTGCTCGTAGAACTCCTCGCCGTGGTCGGAGAGGAAGACGACCAGCGCGTCGTCGTACAGGCCGGCCGCCTGCAGCGCGTCCAGGGTGTCACCGAAGCTGGCGTCGTTCTCCGCGATCTCGGCGTCATAGAGCGCCCGCAGCTGTGTCACCACCCAGTCGGAAGGCGGCCAGCGCTGCTTGGCCGGGTTGGCCTTGATTTCGCGCCAGATAGAGTCCGCTTCGGGCGCCAACCGCCGGCGCAGCTCGTCGGTGGGCAGGTACGGCTTGTGCGGGTCGAGAGTGTGGAGATAGAGAAAGAACGGCTTTTCGGGGTCTCTGGTCTCCAGCCAGGCCACCGCAGCCTCGTGCACGCGGCTCGACTCGCGCCGGGAGGTCTTGATCAGGGTGAGCTCGTCGAAACCCTGGTCGAGCCCGTAGGCGTCGGTGGCGAAACCGTTGGTGACTATCGCCGCCGTCTGGTAGCCCGCCTCGCGCAGCACCTCGGCCAGGGTGATCGCCTCGGGGGCCAGCCGGCGGGTGTCCTCGGAAACGCCGTGCGCCGGCGGCCAGAGCCCGGTCATTAGCGAGGCCACCGAGGGCAGCGTCCAGGGTGCGTTCGCCCGGGCGTTCTCGAACAGTGTTGCGCTGGCGGCGAAGCGGTCGATGCGAGGCGAGACCTCGCGTGGATGCCCGTAGCAGCCGAGGTGATCGGCGCGCAGCGTGTCGACCAGGTAGATGATCACGTTCGGCCGGGCGCCGGCGCTGGTCACCGTGGCCGGCGTCGGCGAGGCGGGCTCGGACGGCGCGTCCCTCCATACCTGCGGCGCCTCGAGAACGACCCCGGCGCTCTCGCCGACCGACCCGGTCGGCACGGCGGCGACCGACAACCGGACCGGCTCGCCTGTCGCTGCCGGTAGACCGATCTCCAGCTCCCCCTCATCGGCCAGCGATGCCAGCCGTTGCTCGGCGGTGCCGTCGCTGTCGAGATGCACGGTCAGCATGCCTCTGCCGGCGGCAAAACGCCGGCGGTCCGATCGCAGCACGGCGCCCGCCGGAGCGCGCAGGTAGTAGTCGACCTGGGTGCCGTAGGGGATGAACAGCAGACCGCGCTGGCCGTCCAGTCGCGGCTCGGCGCCCGGCCGGTGTAGCCCCTCGAAGCCGAGTCGGTACCAGGCGACCGCGATCCGGCGATCCTCGCCGGGCGGCAGCGCCGCGGGGCCGCCCAGGTCGTAACGCAGCCGCAGCCGGTTGTCGCCGCGCCGCAGGAGGTGCGCCGGCAGCTCCAGGGCGTAGCTCTGCCGCTCGGGGCGCAGCTCCAGCCGGCCGGCCGGCTGGCCGTTGATCGCCACTTCGACCGCCCCCGCGGAGTCCTCCGGACGGTGCCGCGGGCGGCCCTCCAGGCGCAGCGTCACGGGCCGCGGCTCGAGCACCTCGAAGGCGACATCGGACCGCGGCTCCAGACCCCAACGAAAGGTGCGCTCGCTTCTCGGTTCGCGCTCCCGGTGCGACCAGCCGGACAGGAGATGGGCTGCGTCGTCGGCCGAGCCCAAGGTCACCTCGGCGGTCTCTCGGGTCACCCGGGCGTAGGGCAGGTTCTGCCCGAGATCGTAGACCGGTGCGGCCACGTGCGGTTCGCCCGAACAGGCCGCAAGGGTCAGCAGGAGTGCCGCCACGGTCGCCCGCGGTCGCCAGCCGGGCAGGCCAGGCCGGGCTCGGTTCGGGAGGGCCCCACGCATGAGGCGTACTAAATCACGCCTGGCCCGGCGGCGCGAGGCCCGCGGTCCGAGCGCTGCGTCGAGCTTGCTCGTGATGGAGGGGCAGGTACGGGTTGAGACGCGCTTGCCGTTCCGGAGAATCGGAGTTGGCTGCCCCGCACCTGCCCCGTGTGCTCAGGGGCCGCAGGCGGTCGGGCCGGGCCGGGTCGGCCCGATCCGGCGAGCGGCGGTGCTGCCCGATCGCCTGGCGAATAGATCGCTCATCGCTCGTCTTGGATGCTCCGCAGCGCCGAATCCTCCGCTGCGAGGAGCCGGCGCGTCCACCCACCAAAGGGTGGGGCGTTCCCAACCTTTCTGGGCGTAGCGGGGTCAGCGGACCGGAAGGTACTTTGTGCACGGATCGAGCGCCGCCGCCATGACCGTTGCAGCTCAACCCACGCCCTCCGGGGCACCGCCCCCGACGGCGAAGGTCCGGCCGGTGCCGCAGGGTGTCGCTGCGGTGCCGGACCGGCAGCCGGGACGTCTCGCCGCCTGGCTGCTTGGCGCGGTCGGCGGCAAGGGTGATCGCACCTACCGGCTGCGCCTCCTGGTGCAGGCGGGCTTCGCGCTCGGCTGTGTGCTGTTGGGCATCCAGTTCGCGCGTTTCACGCGAGCCGCGGCCGCCGGCGAGCTGCCGCTGCCTGCGCGGCCGCCCGGGGTCGAGGGCTTCCTGCCGATCAGCGGCATGATGGGACTGCTCGACTGGTTCTACCAGGGGACGCTGAACCGCGTGCACCCGGCGGCGACGATGCTCTTTCTGGTTATCGTGGCGGTGGCGTTTGTCGCCCGCAAGTCGTTCTGCTCGTGGATCTGTCCGGTGGGGCTGCTCTCCGAGAGCCTGGCGCGTCTCGGCAGAAAGGTGTTCGGGCGCAACTTCCGCCCCTGGAAGTGGCTCGACGTGCCGCTGCGCGGGCTGAAGTACCTGGTGCTCTTCTTCTTTCTCCAGGCGATCGTCGGCATGAGCGACGCATCCCTCCGGGCGTTCATCGAGTCGCCCTACAACCGGGTGGCGGACGTCAAGATGGGGCTCTTCTTCGTGCGCCTCGGCCCGGTGGGCGGGGGCGTCATCCTCACTCTCTTCGTGCTGTCGATCCTCGTGCACGGCGCCTGGTGCCGCTACCTCTGCCCCTACGGCGCTCTTCTGGGTCTGATCTCGCGCTTTTCGCCGATGCGGGTCGAGCGGCATGCCGATGCCTGTGTCGACTGCGGGCTCTGCGACAAGGTCTGCATGGCCCGGCTACCGGTCTCCAGGAGAAGCGGCATCTCGAGCGTCGAGTGCACCGGCTGCCTCGACTGTGTCGCCACCTGCCCGGTGGACGGAGCGCTGCAGGTGAAGGCAGTGCGGCGGTGGCGGCTGAGCGTGCCGGCCTACGCCTTGGCGGTGCTGATCCTCTTCCTCGGCGGCTACTCCGCGGCGCGGCTGGCGGGCCACTGGCACAGCGACCTGAGTGACGCCGAGTACGCCTACCGGATCCGTAACCTCGACCGGCCGGAGTACGGTCACCCCGGCAGCTAGCCCGACCTTCTCACCAATCGTCTACAAAACGCCGTATCTATCTCGGGAGCCTCGACGCTCTCATTGACCGACGAACAGCTTCACGTACTCGCCGTAGCCTTCGGCCTCGAGCTCCTCGACGGGGATGAAGCGCAGGCTCGCCGAGTTCATGCAGTAGCGCAGGCCGGTGGGCTCGGGGCCGTCGTCGAAGACGTGGCCGAGATGCGAGTCGCCGTGCTTGGAGCGCACCTCGGTGCGCTTCATGAACAGCTTGCGGTCCTCGCGCTCGACGATGTTCTCCTTCTCGATCGGCGCCCAGAATGACGGCCAGCCGGTGCCGGACTTGTACTTCTCGTTGGAGCTGAACAGCGGCTCGCCGCTGACCACGTCGACGTACAGCCCCGGGCGTTTGTTGTCCCAGTACTCGTTCGAGAACGGTCGCTCGGTGCCGTCTTGCTGGGTGACCTTCCACTGCAACGGTGTCAGCTTCTGGCGCAGTGCCTCGTCGTCGGGGCGGCTATAGGTCTTCTCGCTCATCGATTTGTCCTCCTCGGACGTCGCCTGCCCCGTGGTGGCCGATCCCGAACACGCCACGGCGGCCAGCAGGCCGAGTACCAAGCTCCTTGCTCTCATGGTTCCTCCGAATGCCGGTGTCAGCTACTCCCGGCTGCAGCGTCAAGACGGCGGATGGTCGTCGGATCGATCTCCAGCACCAGCAGGTCGCCGGTGCGCAGCACCCGACCGGCGATCTCCACCGGTACGGCGATCAGGTCGAGCAGGCGATGGTTGATCACGCCGCCCGCCTCGTCGGTGAGCAGGAAGTGGCGATACTCGCCACTCCCGGTCTCAACTCTCAATACGGGCGGAATGCCGCCGCGGATGCAGAGCGTGGCGCAGGCCCGGTGCGGCTTGCCACGGCCAGGCTTCATGACGCCCAGGTAGCATTTGCTGTCGACGATCTCGCCGCGCAGGGTCTGGACTCCCAGATCGACGGCGCCGGCGGCCGGCCGGGCGGTCGCGTCGCCGGTCGGTTCGACGCTGCCGGCGACTACCTCCACCATGGTCTGGCCCTGGCGGTGGATCAGGGTGCCGCGCAGGCGCACCCGCCGGCCGTCGAGACCGGCGACCTCGCCGTCGGCGCCGTGCTTGCCGGCGGCCACCAGAAGGAACCTGGACGGCTCGGGGAGGTTGTGGCCGGGGCGGTCGACCAGCAGCAGCGGATGGGGTCGCTCGTGAACGACGCCCGCGAAGTCGCGAACGACACCGAACTCGAACACCCCCGGGTCGAAATCACTCTGCAGGGCGGCCAGGGCCACCGCCACCACCGCGGCGGCAAGCAGCAGCGCTGCGACGGTCCAGCGCTGGAAGCGCGACAGCCCGGCCGGCGCCTGGCGCTGGTAGCCGATGTAGAACTCGTCGCCGCCGGCCATCAGCTCTCCTCTTGCAGCGCCGCCGGATCGACGCGGGTGCCGGGGCGCTGGGGATGCGGGTGCACCAGCACGCGGTCGCCGTCCAGCCGTACGCGGAAGGTCGGAACACTCTCGGTGAACGGCGGCGGCGAAGCGCCGTCGGCTGGGTCGTACTGGAAGCCGTGCCAGGGGCAGGTGATGCAGCCGTCGATGATGCGCCCCTCGCCCAGCGGGCCGTTCTGGTGCTGGCAGACGTTGGAGACCGCCGAGATCTTGCCGTCGTAGCGGAAGATGGCGATGCGCTCGCCGCTGAGGCAGACGATCCGGGCGCGCTTTTCGGCGATGTCGCCGACCCGGCAGGCCTCGACGAAGCCGTCCTCGGCCACGGCCCCCTGAAGCTCGCGGTCCGCCGCCCGCTCACGCCGGCCGGCGATCAGGTGAATCGCCACGATCCAGGCGAAGCCCAGGGCGAGCAGCCCGGCCAGCAGCGCATGCGTCTCGGCCTGCAGCACTCCGAGACCGACGTGCAGCACCAACAGGCCGTAGGCGACGTAGACCAGCATGTGCAGTCCCTTCCAGACCGGCGGCGTCAGGTTGGCGAGCCAGAAGTCGTGGCTGGTCGCCGCCATCAGGAAAAGGATCGCCAGTGCCGCCAGGCCGAGCGGCTGGAAAGGGAGCCCGGCCAGCTCGCTCCAGCTGCCGTTCGAGGTCAGCACGCTGAGGAGCGGGTTGACGACCCCGAGCGCGTGGAACTGGAGGATGGAGAAGCCGCCGTGGACCAGGCCGAGCACGAACAGAGCCACGCCGAGATGGCGCCGGTTGTAGAGCAGCGGCAGGAAGCGCCGGTCGAGCCGCGCCAGCGGTCCGATGGACAGCACTACGTGCAGCAGCAGCAGCGCCGCGGTGCCGAAGGCGCGGATGATCAGGGTCTCGACTGTCGCCCGCGGCGACAGCATCGCGCCGACCCCGACAAACAGCGCCAGATAGCCGACGACGCCGGCGAGCAGGGTCAGGTCGTAGACCCTCTTCTGCCGGTTCCAGCCGACGGCCTGGTACGCGTGGCTCACGGTGCGCTCGCCGAGCTGGCCGGCCACGGGGCGTAGGCCAGCTCCTCGCCGTGGCCGAGACTGTAGACGATGAGCACGCCCGGTGCGGTGGCAGCCCCCACGGGGAGGTCGAAAAGCTGCCGCTCGCCGCCGCGTAGCGCTCCGAGCAGGTGCGCGTTGGCCAGCGTGCGTGTACCCTCGGCCGGGGCCCAGTAGAGCAGCAGGTCGGCGCCCTCCACGAACCCGCTCGCTGCGACTTCGAGGGCGCCGTCGGCCACCGGCCGCACCCGGATTGGCGGCTTGGTGGGTAGCTCGACTCCCTCACCGGAGGCGTCCGCGATCGGCTCGGCCAGGCCGGTGGGCAGGGTCTTCTGCACCGCCGGCGCCGGCCGCGCCGCCAGGCCCGCCAGATACAGCGGCGCGACGATCGCCGCCATCGCGCTGATCATCCATAGATGGCGACGCCGCAGCGGCCGGATCATCGTTCGCCTCCCCGGCGCGCCAGCTCGCGGTGGGCGTTGCGCTCCTCGGGAGGCGACTGGCCGCTCGCCCAGCGCCGCGCCAGGAGCGGCCACAATGCGACCACCCCGGGCAGGATCGCCAGACGGAAGCCCCAGCTGCCGCCCACGGCCCGGGGGTCGATCCTGGCGCCGCCGCGGGTGAGGAAGGCGGTGGCGAACAGCAGGCCGAGGCCGGCGTAGACTCCCAGCGCCGTCACCAGCCAGGCAGCGATCGTCTCGCTCATCGCCAGT
>CALZJC010000045.1 GCA_945787525.1 Thermoanaerobaculia bacterium
AGGTCGGCGAGGCTGGTGGTGTCGCGGCCGGCGAGCCGGTGCGGGCCGACCGTCTGGCGCGAGCGGCGCTCGAGGTGGAGAACGAGCTGCGTCAGGCTGGCTACCTGGACGCCGAGGTGACCCTGCGCGTCGAGCCGCTGGGGCCGGAGCGGCCGTTCGAGCGCAAGGCGGTCTTCGCCCTCGACCGCGGGCCGCTCTACCGGCTGGCGGCTACCGACTTCGAGGGTCTGGGCGCGACCCGACCCGCCTGGGCACGGCGCACCGCGGGATTGGTGGAGGGCGATCCGCTGGCGCCCGCCGAGCTGCGGGCGGCGCGGCGGCGGCTCTACGGCACTGGCCTGTTCTCGGTGGTCGGCTCCGGGGTGCGCGCGGTGGAAGAGGGTGGTGCCCGGGTGCTCTTCGAGGTCGAGGAGCAGCCCCGCTATCGTTTCGCCTACGGCCTGCGCTGGGAGAGCGAGGAGGGCACCAGCCTGGTCGTCGACGTGCTGGACCGCAACTTCCTCGGCCGCGGCGTCGATCTGGGTCTGCGCTCGCTGTGGTCGGACGAGGTTCAGCAGCTGCGCTTGAGCGGCTCGATCCCGGGTGTGCTGGGACCGAAGAGCCGGCTCGAGCTGTTCGCCCTCGCCGGGGACGAGGAGAAGCTGGTCGACGACGGTGAGGCCCTCGACCAGACTCGCACCGTGGAGGGCACGGTGCAGCTCGGCTGGCAGCTTGGGAGGCACACCACCGGCCGGATCTATGGCCGATACGAGGACATCAAGTTCACCGAGACGTTCCTTGTCGAGGATCCGTTCTTCGGCCCCCTCCCGCCGATCAAGGCGCGAGTCAAACGGCCCTTCCTCGGTCTGCAGTACATTTTCGACAGCCGCGACGATCGGACGTCGCCCAGCCACGGGCTGTTCGCCAGCCTCGACTTCTCGTTCGCCGACGAGTCGCTGGGCGGCGATTTCAGCTACGGCCGGTTATTCGGCCAGCTGCACAGCTTCCGGCCCGCCGGCCGGCTCGCGGGTCGGCGGCTGACCTGGGCGCAGTCGGTGCGACTCGGCCGCGCGGATACGTTCGCCGGCGAATTGCCGCGCAAGCTGCTGCTTCGAGCTGGTGGCGAGTACTCCGTGCGCGGTTACCGTCGCGAGAGCCTGGGGCCACGGGTGTTCAGCACCGACTTCGTGCCCTCCACCCAGAGCAACAGCCTTTTTGTTCTCAACGAGGAGCTGCGCTTCGATCTCTGGGACCCGGTGTCGGTCTTGCTCTTTTTCGACGCCGGCAACGTCTGGATCGACGACGCCGACAGCGAAGTCGATCTGTTCACCTCCCTGGGGTTCGGTCTTCGCGCCGCGACGCCGTTCGGGTTGATGCGTCTGGACGTCGCCTTCCCGCTCGCCAGACGCGAGGGCATCGAGTCCGACGTCAAGGTCTATTGCGGCCTCGGCAACGTCTTCTAGAGCCAGCCTGCCCTTCCGGTTGGGCTAGCCCCGGATCGCCTCCAACAGGCGGCGAGCCCGCGGTGCGTCGGGCGCGTCCGGCGCCAGCGCCAGGAAGCGCGCGAGATCGTTGATCAACAGGTCTTTGCGGCCGACCTTGTCGGCCGCCAGGGCGCGGAAGTAGTAGGCGTAGGCGATCTCGGAGTTCTTGTTCAACGCTTCCGTCAGGGTATCGACAGCCGCCTCCCAGCGGCGGTCCAGGGCCTGGCAGACGCCGAGCTGGTAGGTGGCTTCCACGTTACCGGGGGCGAGCGTATGACCCTTTTCGAGGGCGGCGATGGCCTCCGGCAGCTGGCGCAGATTCTGTCGCGCGACGCCTAGAGCAACCAGCAGACCCACGTCGTCCGGCGCCGACTCTAGACCGGCCGCGGCGCGACCCGCCGCCGTCTCGAACGCCTGTCGGGCGTCCTCGGGCCGGTCCGCCAGCCGGTAGGCCTCACCGAGATAGACGGCTGGTGAGGGGTCGCCTGGCGCGGCCGCTGTGGCTGCCGCCAGCTGGGCCACCGACTCTTCGAGCTTCTGCTCCTGCATGAGCAGGCGGCCGGCGGCGATCTTCGCGGCGACGCTGCCGCCGTCCGGGAGCGATTCGAGCAGCTGGCGCGCCCCCGTGCTGTCCCAGGCCAGCAGCCTCGTGTCGATCTTCCTGAGGATCTGTCCCGGTGTCTCGGTGGTCTGGGCAAGGGCCGCGCTCGCGGCGGCGAGCGTCGCCAGCAGGGCAAGGCCGAGAATCTTTCGCATCGATATCATCGTCATTCCTCCACGGTACGACTAAGCAAGTCGCCTGCCAAGGCCATCACTGGGCCGAGGGAGTAGCTTAACCTGCACTTCTCATCAATCGTCTACAACAGCGCAGCAGGTCCCTGAATCTGTAGCGTTAAGCTCCTGTCGGTCATCCTCGGCGCCGGCGGGTTACTCGGCGCGCAGCGCCTCGACCGGATCGAGCGACGCGGCGCGCCGCGCCGGCATGACGCCCGACAGCACACCGGTGGCGAGGCTGACCGCCAGGGCGGCCACGACGTAGGCGATGGGCGTGTGCACCGGCATGCCGGGGATGGCGGCGCGCAGCAGGGCGCAGATGCCGGTGCCGATACCGAGACCCAGCAGCCCGCCGAGCAGGCCGAGCACGATCGCCTCGGTGAGGAAGACCATCTGCACCTGCCGCCGGGTGGCGCCGATCGAGCGCAGCAGGCCGATCTCGTTGGTGCGCTCGCCGACCGCGATCCAGACCATTGTCAGGATACCGATCGAGCCCACCACCAGCGAGATGCCGGCGATGGCCGCCAGGGCGATGGTGATCACGTCCATGATGTTGCCAAACGACTCGAGCATCGCCGCCTGGCTGGTGACGGCGAAGTCCTCTTTGCCGTCGTGGCGCTCGGTCAGCAGGTCGCGCACGCCCTGCTCGACCTGGCCCAGGACCTGGGAGTTGGTGAAGATGAGGTCGATCTCGCCCACCTCGTCCAGGTTGAACATCTTCATCGCCCGGGCGACGGGGATGAAGACCGCATCGTCGAGGTCGAAACCCAGCATCTGGCCCTTGGGCTCCATGATGCCGGTGACCCGGAAGCGGGTGCCGGCGATCTTGACGAAGTCGCCCAGCGCCTCCTTCTCGCCGAACAGCTCGCGCTTGAGCGTCGGGCCCAGAACCGCCATCGTCGGTCCGCGGCGCGGATCGCCGCCCGGCCAGTAGTTGCCGGCGCGGATCTTCCAGCGCCAGACCTCGGAGAGCTCCGGAGTGCAGCCGTAGACGAAGACGCTGCGACCGCGGCCGCCGCCCTCCACCCGGGCCATGGCGAAAGCGATCGGCACCACCTCGACGACGCCGGGGATGCGCCGCAGCGCTTCGGCGTCGTCGAGGGTCAGCTTCTGGGTGGTGCCGCCGAGCATGCCCGGGATGCCCACCGTCTCCGCCTTGCCGGGATTGATCGCCAGCACATTGGTGCCGAACTGGGAGAACTGGTCGACGATGTGGCGCCGGGCGCCCTCGCCCAGCGAGGTGAGCAGGATGACCGCCGCGATGCCGATGGCGATGCCCACCATCGACAGCGCCGAGCGCAGCCGGTGGGCGCGCACGGCGCGCAGAGCCAGCAGGATCAGCTCGCGCATGGGGTGCTAGCGCCTCCTTTCACAGGTTCGCGTTACAGGGCGTCGAGTCATTCGTGTCGCTGGCCAGGCGCGCGGCCGCAGGCATAGCCCAGCCTATGTCGAGGTCGCGCAACGCCGCCAGCGGCGCCAAGGGCCGGCGAACTGTGACGCGAACCTGTGGGAGGAGGCACTAGCTACCTCCTCCCCAGCGCCAGCACCGGGTCGAGCTTGGTTGCCCGCCAGGCCGGCAGCATGCCGAAGACCACCCCGACGCCCAGCGACACCGCCATCGCCGCGGCGATCGCCCAGACCGGCGGACTGGCCTCGAAGACCGGGTAGAGGCGCACGCCGAGATGCACCAGGGCGAAGCCCAGCGCCAGCCCGAGCAGCCCGCCGAAGCCCGAGATGATCGCCGCCTCGGTGACAAAGGCCGCCAGGATCTGCCGCCGCGCCACGCCCACCGCCTTGAGCAGGCCGATCTCGCGCGTGCGCTCGGAGACCGACACCAGCATCACGTTCATGATGCCGAAGCCGGCCACCGACAGCGAGATCGCGGCGATACCGGTGACGAACAGGGTCAGCGTGCCGAGGATGGCGGAGAAGGTGTCGACCACCGCGTCCTGGGTGATGACGGTGACGTCCTCCTCGTCGTGGCGTTCGATGAGCAGATCCAGGATGCGCTGCTTGGCGAGGTCGAGATCGGTGTGGGCGTGCACCTGGACCAGGATGCGGAAGAGCGACGGCCGATTGAACATGCGCATGCCGGTGGCGACCGGCAGCACGGCCACGTCGTCGAAGTCCATCATAAGCTTGACGCCCTGGCGGGCGAGCACCCCGATGACCCGCATCCGCCAGCCGCCGATCCGCACCACCTTGCCCACCGGGTCCTCACCTCTAAACAGCTCGCGCGCCGTCTTGTGTCCGAGCACGGTCACCGCCGCGCCGCGCGAGAACTCGTCCGCCGGCAGGAACTCGCCGCTGGCCATGCGCAGCTGGCGCGCCTTGAGGTAGTCCGGGCTGGTGCCGACGATGGCGATCTGCCGGCTCAGCCCGGCGTAGGCCACCTCCTCGGTGCCCATGGAGACCGGCACCACCCGGCGCGCCTGGGGCACGAAGCGCTCGATCGCCTCGGCGTCGTCCAGGGTCAGGTCGTTGGGCACGCCGCCGATGCCGAAGCTGCCCGACGTCTCGGTCTTGCCGGGCAGCACGATCAGCAGGTTGGTGCCCAGGCTCTGGAACTGGCCGACCACGTATCTCTTGGCACCGTCGCCGAGAGCCGTCAGGACCAGCACCGAGGCGATGCCGATGCTCACTCCGAGCAGGCTGAGGGCGGTCCTCAGACCGTGCCCGGTGAGGCCGCGGAGGGCGAAGCGGAGGAGCTCTGGCAGGGTCATCGGTCGCGGTCCGCTCAGTCGTCTTCGGTCAGCAGCGCTACCAGCTCTCCGACCTGGTCACCCGCCACCCGCTTGGCGATCCGGCCGTCGACCAGGAACAGGATGCGGTCGGCGCGCTGGGCGACCTTCGGGTTGTGGGTCACCACCAGCAGGGTCAGGCCGTTGTCGCTCAGCTCGTCGAGCATCTCGAGCACCGCGTTGCCCGACTTGCTGTCGAGATTGCCGGTCGGCTCGTCGGCCAGCAGCAGCGCCGGGCGCATGATCGTGGCTCGCGCCATCGCCACCCGCTGGCGCTCGCCGCCGGAGAGCTGCTCGGGCAGATGCGCGGCGCGCTCCTCCAGCCCGACGGCGGCGATCGCGGCGGCCGCGCGCTGGCGCCGCTCGCGGCGCGGCACGCCGGCAAAGACCATCGGCAGCTCCACGTTCTCGGCCGCCGACAGCCGCGGGATGAGATGGAAGAACTGGAAGACGAAGCCGATCTCGTGGCGCCGCACCTGGGTCAGGGCGCTGTCGTCGAGCCCGCCCACCTCGCGACCGCCGAGCGTGTAGCTGCCGGCGGTGGGCCGATCGAGACAGCCGATGACGTTGAGCAGCGTCGACTTGCCCGAGCCCGAAGGCCCCATGATGGCGACGTGCTCGCCCTCGCGGATCTCCTCGTCGACGTCGACCAGGGCGCGAACCGGCTGGTCACCGACCTGGTACGTGCGGCAGATGCCTGCGAGGTGAATCATCGGCCGACCGCCCTAGCGGGCTAGGCCTCCTCTTGCTCTTCTACCGCCTCGGCACCGGCCGTGACCTCGGTCCGGTCGAGGGAGGTGACTACCCGGTCGCCGGCGTCGAGGCCGGCGACGATCTCGGTGTAGTCCCAGTTGCGCAGCCCGGTCTCCACCGGTCGTTCGGCCAGCGTGCCGTCGGTTAGCACCAGCACCTTCGGTCCCTCGATGAGGGTCGAGGTGGGGATGCGCAACACGTCGTCGCGCACCGAGAGGATGACCTCGACGTCGGCCGAAGTGCCAGGCAGCATCTCGCCGGCGATCGTCTCGTCCTCCAACTCGACGTCGATGTCGACCGTTCGGTTCTGCGCCTCCAGATCCAGCACATAGGGCGCCACCCGCACGATGCGACCGGCGAAGCTGCGCCCCTGGTGCGAGTCCACCGTCACCCGTGCTTGCTGTCCCACCCGGATGCGCGCCGAATCCACCTCGTCCATCGGCGCGGTGATGTAGATCGAGATCGGGTCGAGCACGTCGATCACCGGCGGCACCGGCAGAGCCGGCGGCGAAGGCGTGACCCACTCGCCGAGCTCGGTGGAGACCTCGGCGACGATGCCGGCGAACGGTGAGCGCAGCAGGCGCTTGCCAAGCTCTGTCTGGGCCACCGAGATGGCGGCCGCGGCCCGGGCGACCTGAGCGGCGGCGGCGCGGCAAGCCGCCTCGGTCTCGAGCTGCCCGGTCTCGGCGGCGTCCAGCAGATCGGTGGAGACGATCTGGTCGTCGGCCAGCCGCGCGAAGCGCTGCCGTTCCCGCTTCGCCCTTTCGGCCGCCAGACAGGCGCGCTCGCGCTCGGCGCGGGCCGCCGCCTCGTCCTGGCGCGCCAACTCCAGGCGGGCCTTCTGTGACTCCGACTCGAGGCGCAGCACGACATCGCCGGCCTCCACCCGGTCGCCTTCGCGGAAGGGGATCTCGATCACCTGGCCGCCGCTATCGGGCGACAGCTTGGCCCGTCGCCGGGCCTTCACGGTGCCGGCGCGGGAGTTGGTGACGGTCTCCTCCACCTGCCCGAGGGCGGCTCGAACGATGCGCACCGGCACCGGCTCCGGGGCCAGCACCGTAGCGCGCAGGATCAGCACCGCCGCCAACACGGCGACGAGGATCGAGATGCGGATCAGCCACTTCTTCATCTGCTCGTCTCCCCGGCCGTCTTGCCGTCTGGTCTGATACGCGACAGTAGCAGAGGGATCCCGCAGTCGCTCCACCCGCCGGAGCGGTCCGGCGCCGCAGGCTACTGCAGCGAGAAGTTGACCAACAGGTTGAAGAACACCGCCACCGGCTGGCCGTTCTCGGTAGCCGGCTTGAAGCGCCACTGGCGAGCGGTTTCGACCGCCGAGCTGTCGAGCCCCATCGGCAGTCCCTTGAGCACCCGGACATCGACCACCTCGCCTTCGCGATTGATCGTCGCTTCCAGGATGACGACGCCCTGGATACGGGCGCGACGGGCGTCCTCTGTGTACTGCGGCTGCGGGTAGTAGATCTTGACTGGCGGCGTGATGTTGCCGCTCACCGGCACCGCGTCGACGCCGCCGCGGCCCAGCCCCGGCGGTCGGTCGGGGATGCCGAACTCACCCACCAGGTCCTCCGGCACCATGTCCGGCACTTCGATCTCTTCCAACCGGATCGGCTCCGGCTCGTCGGGGGTCGGGTCGGGGACGGGAATCACACGGCGCTTCTCGCGCTGCTGGGGGAGCTGCCTTTGTGCCGCCGGCGGCGGCGGCGCGAAACGCACCTCCTGCAGCAGGTAGACGCGTTTCGGCGTGCCGATACGCTTTGGCGCGCTGGCCAGCTCCGGCAGGTGGATCAGGAACAGCACCAGATGCACGGCGATCGCCACGGCGATCGAGATGCGCATGGCGCGCCGGTCCTCCTCCGGGTGCTCCTCGATATGCGGCGAGTGGCCGAGGTGGACCCGCAGAGTGTGGCCGCCGCCCTTGCTCTTGAGCTGCTGCCAGGCGCTGCTGTTCTCGAAGATGGCCATTTGCGGGTGAGGTTGTCGCCTCAGAAGGCTACGTGGGCCGGAAGCGACGGGTTTCCCGCGCCGCAACCGAATCCATAAGCAGGAATCATGCCCCGAAATCGCCTCTCCGGGTAGGCGCCGGGAGATCGTCACGGCTGAGCGCCGCCTGGTCTCCAGGCCGGGCTGGCGGGCCCGCGGCAGGCTAGAATGGCGCCGCTTCCGAGTTGCAGTTCGAGAGGAGCGCTCTTGCCGGATGCGGTAACCCTGCCTTTCTGGATGGCGGCGGTGCTGGTTGCGCTGGCCGTCGTCGCCGTCGTCGACCGGCTGTTGACGCCATCCGTGCGATGGCTGTTGCGCCGGCGGGTCGAGCGTGTCCTCGATGAGGTTCACACGCGGCTGCAGATCCGCATCCAGCCGTTCAAGCTCAACCGGCGCCAGACGCTGATCGAGGGCCTGACCCACGACCCCGAGGTCACCGCCGAAGCCGAGCGTTTCGCCGCCGAGAACGACCTGCCGCGCCGTGAGGTCGCCGACCGGGTCGAGAGATACGCCCGCGAGATCGTGCCCGCCTTCAACGCCTACATCTACTTCCGCTTCGGCTACTGGCTGTCACGCCGCATCGCCCGTGCCCTCTACCGCGTGCGCCTCGGCGCTATCGACGACGAAGCGCTGGCGGCGGTGCCGCCGGAGTCGACGGTGGTCTTCGTCATGAACCACCGCAGCAACATGGACTACATTCTGGTCTCCTACCTGGCCGCCGAGCGCACGGCGCTGAGCTATGCGGTGGGCGAGTGGGCGCGGATCTGGCCGCTCGAGAGCCTGGTCCGCTCGATGGGTGCCTACTTCGTTCGCCGGCGGTCGCGCAACGCGCTCTACCGGCGAGTGCTGCGGTGCTATGTCCAGACCGCCACCCGGCAGGGCGTCACGCAGGCGGTCTTCCCCGAGGGCGGGCTGAGCCGTGACGGCCTGCTGCAGCCGCCCAAGCTGGGTCTGCTGGACTACATGATGAGCGGCTTCGATCCGCAGGGGCAGCGCGACATCGTCGTCGTGCCGGTGGGCATCAACTACGACCGGGTGCTCGAAGACCGGACCCTGCTTCTGGATCTCGACCCCGACGCGCCGCGGCGCCACGCGCTCGGCGGCACCCTCGCCTTTTTGTGGGGCAACCTCAAGCTGCTGGCGCGCGGCCGCTGGTACCGCTTCGGCTACGCCTGCGTAGGCTTCGGGAGGCCGGTCTCTATGCGCGGCTGGCTGGCAGAGCGTGATCTCGACCTCAGACGGCTCGAGCGCGGCGAGCGCTTCGCCAGGCTGGAGGAGCTGGCCGGCGAGCTGATGGCCGAGGTCGGCACAGCGATACCCGCGTTGCCGGTCGCCCTGGTGGCGACGGTCCTCCTGCGCCGGCCCGAGCGCGCCATGAGTGAGCTCGAGATCAAGGCGGCTGTGCTGCGCCTCATGGAGGAGGTCGAGGCGAGCGGCGGTCGCGTCTACGTGCCGCGCGAGAATCGCGAGTACGCCCTCGAGGTGGGGCTTCGAATGCTGCGTCTTCGGCGACTGCTCGAGCAGACCGGAGAGGGCCTCTTGCGCGTCCGACCCGAGGAGTTGTCGATGCTACGCTACTACGCCAACTCGCTGGCGCATCTGGAAGGGGAGTGACCATGTCGAGAGATCTGGTGATCTACATCCACGGCATCTCGCCCGGCGAGGGCGCCAAACCCGCGGCCGAATCCTCCCGAGAGGAGTTGGAGGAGAGTCGCTCGCGGCTCGGCCACACAGCCGAGTACCAGCGGCTGAACGAGGGTGTCGGCGGTGCCTTGAAGGCCGCCGACCGTGAGCGATGGCGAGTGGCGACGACCCACTGCTACACGGAGTGGGGCTGGGAGCACGAGGAATCCGATGCCTCCAACCTGGGTCGCAGCCACCGCTTGAGCGACGCCCAGCACTATCTCGGCCGGCGAGTCCTGCAGGAGATCGCCGACAGCCATCGCTTCTCGGCCTTCCCAAAGAGGCCGGTCCGGGCGTTGAGCCTCTACGGCCTGTCCGACGTCTTCTACTACGTGTCCGCGGACGGCAACCGATCGATTCGGGCGCGGGTCTCGCAGCAGATCGCCAAGACGGGCGCCGAGCTGCTCGACGACCGCGGGCAGCGAGTCTTCCTTACCGTGATCGGCCACAGTGCGGGGTCGGTCGTCGCCCTGGACCTGGTGACCTACCTGTTCGGCAGCGGGACGTCGTTCTTCGAGGAGTTCGAATCCGAGCAGAAGAGCCTCGGGTCGCAGATCGACGTAGCCAAGCAACGCAGCTCGGAGAGCGGCGTTCCGTTCGGTTTCACCAAGATGGATCACGTGCTGATGGACACCCTGGAAGCCTCGCGCAGGATCGAGGAGCTCAAGAGCGCCGCCGGCGAGGGCCGGCTGCTTCTCAAGCTGCTGTGCACGATGGGGTCGCCGATCTCGATGCTGGCCTTTCGCAGCGACGATGCCATCCGTCGGATCGCCTACGGCGGGCGCCTGTCGCTACAGGACCTCGGGATCGCGCGCGGGGAGCCGGGGTCGGACGAGGCCGAGGCCCCGCTTTGGCTCAACATCTGGGACCGGCACGACCCGATCTCCTTCCCGATCGCGCCTCTGGTGGACGAGAGCCCGCTGGTCGAGGATCACCACCACCTTTCGCTGACGTGGAATCCGGTGGCGAGCCACACGAGGTACTGGAGATCGGCCAAGGTGCATCGACTGCTCGCCCGGCACTGGCCGCGAACCGGTTAGCTCCGGTGCCTCACTCGGGCCGCTCGTCGAGCAGGCGTCAGTTCAGATAGCCGAGATCGCGCAGGTTCTTCTCGGTCTCTTCTGCCGCCTCGTCGCGTAGCTCCGGATGGTCGCGCTGGTAGCGCTCTTCCCAGGCGCGCTGGTTTTCGGCGTGCACTGACTCCATCGCCTGTCGCAGCTCGGCGACGATCGCCGCCCGCGTCGGCGCCAGGTCGTTCTGCTCCAGCGGATCCGCCTCCAGGTCGTACAGCGCGACGCGCGATCCGTCGGTGGCGGCGATCAGCTTGTAGCGGCCGTGGATCATCGCCTCGGCGTCGTGGGTGATGGTGCTCGAGACGTAGTGGTGGCGCGTCGCCGGCTCGTCCCGACGGCCGTGCAGAACCGGCCCCAGGCTATCGCCCTGGAAGGGCCCCAGGCCCTCGATCTCGAAGATGTCGGCCAGTGTCGGCACCAGGTCGACATGCGACACGGGCTGCCGTACCCGGTGCCCGCGCCGCACCCCGGGCCCGGCGACGATCAGCGGCACGCGGATCACTTCGTCCCAGAGCGCGTGGTCGTGCAGGAAGCCACCGTGCTGGCCGAACTCCTCGCCGTGGTCGGACGTGAAGACGATCAGCGTGCTCTCGCGTTGCCCGGTCGCTTCGAGGGTGCGCAGCAGGGCGCCGATCCGCCGGTCGACGCTCTCGATCTCGAGCAGATAGAGCCGCTCGAGGAAGTCGATCTCGGCGGGCGTCAGGCTCGGCGCCACGTCGCGCAGGTGGCGACGGGACGCTTTGTTCTGGTGCCCGAGGCGGTAGTAGAAGGCGGGATCCTGCGGCAGCTCACCCGCCGCTCTGACGGCTTCGTCCCGCGGCTGGTCGGGCGGCTTGTACGGCGCATGCGGATCGTCGATCCAGTGCAGGTGAAAGAACGGCCGTCGACTGGCGTCGAGCAGGCGAGCCATCGAGATGGCGATCAGCGCGCCGCCGCTCTCCCCGGTCTCGAGCCCGTAGCGCGCGGCCTGTTGGTCGCTCACGCGGACCGGTGCGGGCCCGGTCTCTCTGCGGGTCCGGTTCAGGCTCTCGAAGCCCTGCAGGACATGAGGCTGCCTGGCGACGGCGTTCTCGAGCACCGCCGAGACCGCGAACCCGCGCTCGGCAAGCGCCTCACCCAGGAGGTGCTCGCTCTGATCGAGAAAGTAGAACGGCAGCGGCTGGCCGGCGCGGCCCTGCACGGTGCGCCGGTGCTGGAGCGGGTAGGTTCCGGTGAACATCGCCACGACCGAAGGCAGCGTCCAGGGCGCGTTGGCGTAGGCGCGCTCGAAGAGCACGCCCTCGTCGGCCAGGCCGCAGAGGTTCGGAGTCCGGGCGGCGCCGCCGTAGCAGCTCATCGCGTCGGCGCGGAGGGCGTCCGACACCAGGAAGAGCACGTTCTTGGGCGGCTGCCCGGCGCAGGCCGCCAGGGTCAGTGCGGACAGCGTGAGAGCGAGTGTGCGGGCGGGGTCTGGCATGGTCTGGGCGCCGGGGACGACCTCTCGGGACGCCACCCGGGGAGAGCCGAGTCTAGCAACGGCGTGGCGGGCGCCCAATGGCTCTGGCCTGACCTTCTCACCGATCCTCTACGAAACGCCGCAGGTGCCTGAATCTGCTGCGTTACGCTCTCGCCGGGCATCCTCAGCGTGCTTCGAGCACGCCCGCGGTGCCCTGGGTCGCAAGCCTTGCATCTTCAAGCACCTACGACCTTTCGCAGCGACGATCAGTGAAAGGTCAGGCTAGTGGAGGGCACCCGACCGCTCCATCTGCTTCCCGCGCACCGGCTCCTGCCGCCCACGCCGGCTGGCTGCGGGAACCGGCGAGGAGGTCGAGCTAGACTGCTCGGGTTGCACCGCTTCCCCCCCGGCCGTCAGCGATGATCTCGCGCCGCCAGCGCCGCGTCCTGCTGCTGACCGCAGTCGTCGCCGGCGGGGTGCTGCGCTTCGGCGCTGTCGGCTATGGCCTGCCGCGGCACGACCTCGGGCAGGACGAGCTGATCACCGCGACGCGGGTGCGAGAGGGCGTGCTGATCGGCCACGCCGGCTGGCCGAGGTTCCACTGGCCCAACCTCAACGTGCACCTGTCTCGCGGCGTGGTCGCGGCGGTGCGCTGGGTGGAGAGCACCGCCGGACTCGAGGAACACGACGACCTGTTGATCGGCCGCATCTTCACCGCGGCGCTCGGCACGCTGACCCTGGTGGCTCTCTACTGCGCCGCCGCCAGGCTGTTCGATCCGCTGATCGGGATCGCGGCGGCGGCATTCCTGGCGGTGATCCCGCTGCATGCGTTCCGCTCTCGCCTGTGGGTGCCGGACGTGCCGATGACCTTCTTCTACACCCTGGCGTTGCTGGCTGCGGTCTGGATTCTGGCGCGGCCCACCTACCCGCGGTTCGTCGCCGGGGCTGCTGCGGTAGGGCTGGCCACCGCCACCAAGTACAACGGCGTGGGCGCCAGTCTGCCGATCGTGGTGGCCGCCGTTCTGGCTCTGCCAGTTCTCGCGGACCGCTGGAGGCCGGCGGCGATGCTCAACCGGCTCGCGTTGGCGGGGGCGCTTTCGGTTGTCGTCTTCTTCGCCGTCGATCTCTTCGCGCTGCCCTTCCTCGGCGACATGCTTGAGGGTATCGGCTTCATCAGCAGCTCCTACATCGACGCGACGGCGAGCGGCTTCCTCGGCTGGCACGTCTGGCTCTACGTCGCTGGCTCCTTCTTCGCCGGCGGCTATGAGGGCGTCGGGCCAGTGATCTCGATTCTCGCACTGGCCGGCTGGGTGTTCCTGCTGGCGCGCCGCAGCCGAGCCGGGGTGCTCGTCTGGCTGCCGGGCCTGCTCTTTCTGCTGATCTTCAGCTCGATCCTGGGCGACCCCTTCGAGCGCATGTTCCTGCCCCTGGCGCCGCACATCGCCATCCTGGCGGGGGTGGCCCTGATAGAGGGCGCCCGGCGGCTGGCGCCGTGGGTAGCGCGACCCCGGCCGGCCGCACCGCTGCAGGCAGGGGTGGTCCTGGCGGTGCTGCTGATCGCCGCCATACCGGCGTCGCGACAGATGGTCGCCGCGCGCCACGACGAGACGCGGCTCGAGGCGGCGCGGTGGCTCGACGCCAACGTGCCCGCCGGTGCCTTCGTCATGCGCGAGTGGGACATGGTCTGGCCCAGCAGCCGCCGGTTCGACTTCAACCGGCGGCTGTACGACCTCTGGGAGGGGGGCTGGACGCCGGCTCTGGTCTCCCGGCACACGGACTTCGTGGTTACGACGAGCACCAACTTCGAGCGCGTCCGGCGGCAGCGCATGCGGCCCGCCTTCGCCCTGAAGGCCTCCTACTACGACGAGATGTTCAGCGGCCGGCTGTTCGCGCTGGCGGCTAGATTCGAGCCCGATCTGTTCACCTTCGGCCCGGAGGTGCGGATCTATCGCACGCTGGTCCCCCGCGGGCCCGTCCTGGGCCCCGCCAAGACGGATGTCGACATCGTCCGTCAGCAACCCTGGGTCAGCAACGGCCGGCTCCGCTTGGGGGTGTGAAGGTGAGGAGCTTCCTGATCGAGGGCGAGGAGACGGTGGTTGTTCGCACGTTTCTGCGCCGGGGCAAGAACTGGTGGCACGTCGGCGCCGGTGCGGTGCTGCGGGAGCAGGACGATCTGACAGTGCATGGAGTGCGCCTGGTCCGTCTGCAAGCGCAACCGACAGCGACGGGGCCGATTCCTGTAGGCGAGCCAGCCGCGGCGCCGGAGCCGGAGAAGGCGTCGGGAGACCGTCATGACTGCTGAAGGCGGGAAGACCAGCCGCCGGTGGGGGAGCCCTCCTCGGCGCGGAGCCCGAGGCGTCGGAGTGGCCAGCTGCCGGCGGCTTCCACTGTAGACTCGGCGGCGCGCCGCGGGTTTCGCGGCGCTCGCCGTTCCACCCGACCGAACAGGAGCTGCCCATCCGATGCGTAACTTCCAGCGATCCCTCCGTGTCTTGGCGGCCCTGCTGCCCATCGCGACGTCGGTTGCCGCCGGCACGCTGCACGACGAACGCGAGGCGCATCTCGCCGACGTGCGCCAACTGACTCACGGAGGCGAGAACGCCGAGGCCTACTGGTCGCCCGACGGCACCGAGCTGATCTTCCAGTCCACCCGGCCGCCCCACGAGTGTGACCAGATCTACCGCTTGCCGGTGCACGACCCGGAGGCTCTGAAGATGGTGTCGACCGGCAGCGGTCGCACCACCTGCGCCTACTTTTCGGCCGATGCGGAGCGCATCCTCTACGCATCGACCCACGCCACCAGCGCCGACTGCCCGCCGACGCCCGACTTCTCACGCGGCTACGTCTGGCCGATCTACGACAGCTACCAGATCTACAGCGCGGCTGCCGACGGCTCGGATCTGCGCCGGCTGACCGACACGGAGGCCTATGATGCCGAGGCCACGGTCTGCCCGGTGGACGGGTCGATCGTCTTCACCTCGACCCGCGACGGCGATCTCGAGCTGTACCGGATGGACGCCGACGGCGGCAACGTCAAGCGCCTGACGGAGAGTCCCGGCTACGACGGCGGCGCCTTCTACTCGCGCGACTGCTCGAAGATCGTCTGGCGCGCCTCGCGCCCCACCGGCGAGGCGCTCGGGGACTATCAGGCGCTGCTCGCCGAAGGCCTCATCCGGCCCGGCGAGCTGGAGCTCTGGGTGGCCAACGCCGACGGCTCCGAGGCCCGCCAGGTGACCTCTCTCGGCGGCGCCAACTTCGCGCCCTATTTCTACCCCGACGGCAATCGCATCATCTTCTCCTCCAACCACCACAGCGAGAGCGGCCGCGAGTTCGACATCTGGGCGATCGACGTCGACGGAACCGGTCTCGAGCAGATCACCCACACCTCGGGCTTCGACGGCTTTCCGATGTTCTCGCCCGACGGCCAGTGGCTGGCGTTCGCGTCGAACCGCAACCAGGGCAAGCGTGGGGAGACCGACGTCTATCTGGCGCGCTGGGTGGGTGGTGAGCCGGACAACGAGGCCGCCGCGCCCCCGCT
>CALZJC010000046.1 GCA_945787525.1 Thermoanaerobaculia bacterium
AGGTCGTCGATGAGGCGCGCCGCCAACGTCAGGAGGCCGAGACCGTCGTGGCCGACTCGCAAGAGAAGCTGAGGCATTTTCAGGAGCAGGTCAGCATGGTGCGCAACCAGCGCGAGTACGGCGCCCTGCTGCAGGAGATCGACCTGGTCAAGGACCTGATCCAGCGTGCCGAAGAAGAGGGCCTGGCGGCCCTCGAGCGGCAGGAGGAAGCACAGCAGCCGCTGATCGAGAAGCGTGAAGCGTTCAGCGAGCTCGACGGGCGCTACAAGGACGCGCTCGAGAAGTGGGAGACCGAGAAGCCGGCCGTTGCGGAGCGGGCGGAACAGCTCAGGAGCACCATCGAAGAGCTGCGCGAACAGCTGCCGCCAAACATGCTGCTGCGGTTCGACCGCATTCGCGAGCGCTACGACGGCCGGGCGATGGCCGAGGTGAAGGGTCTGGATCGGGGCCGCATGCCGAAGATCTGGCATTGCGCTGCCTGCCACTACCGGGTGAGACCCCATGTCGTCATGCAGATCATCAACGCAGGCAGCATCGTGCTCTGCGACAGCTGCAAGCGCATCCTCTACCTCGAACAGCCGGAGAACGAGGCTTGATCTCGCCGGTGGCGGCCCGCATCCGGCCGCCGGTGCCGAAGGGGCCCGACTCGAGGCTGTCGATCGACTGATGCCGGAAGCGCCTGACGCGGTCGGCCGTCGCTACCGCGAGGTGCGCGCGCGGCTCGACGCCGCCTGCCGCGAGGCCGGCAGGTCGCCCGACGACGTGGTGCTCGTGGGCGCCAGCAAACGCCAACCGATCGAGCGCCTGCGGGCCGCCTGGGAGGCGGGGCTGCGCGTCTTCGGCGAGAACCGGGTGCAGGAGGCAGAGGACAAACAGCCGCAGATGCCGGCCGAGTGCGACTGGCACCTGCTGGGACCGTTGCAGTCCAACAAGGTCAAGAAGGCGGTGCGGCTCTTCTCCACGGTGCACTCGATCGACCGGCTCAAGATCGGCCGAGCGCTGGACCGGGAGGCGGGCCAGCAGGGCATGACGATCGATGGCTTTCTCGAGGTCAACGTCGGCGACGAGCCGACCAAGCACGGCTTCTCGCCGCGCGACCTGCCGCGGCAGGCCGGCGAACTGGCGGAGCTCGACCACCTGCGGATCGTCGGCCTGATGGCCATCCCACCCTTCGAGCGCGACCCGGCCAGGGCGCGCGACTGGTTCGACCGGCTGCGCACCCTGCGCGACGAGCTGGCCGCCCGTCCCGAATGGTCCGGGTTTCCCGGCCGGCTGTCGATGGGCATGAGCAGCGACTTCGACCTGGCCGTGCTCGCCGGCGCCACCCACGTACGGGTGGGGACGGACCTCTTTGGAGAGCGCCCATGAAGGAGCCCCCATGAAGGAGCCCCCATGAAGGAGCCACAGTGAGGTTCGCCGGCGGCTTCCTCCTCGCCCTGGCCCAGCTGCTGCTCACCCTGCTCAGCCTCTACACCTGGGTGATCATCATCCGCGCCTTGATCTCCTGGGTGAGCCCCGACCCGCGCAACCCGATCGTGCTGCTCCTGGGCAAGCTCACCGAGCCGGTGCTCAAGCCGCTGCGCCGCCTGGTGCCGCCGCAGATGACCGGCGGCATCGACGTTTCGCCGATCCTGGCGATCCTGCTGATCCAGCTCGTTCGCTACACCATCATCTACAGCCTCAGCCCGGCACCGCGCCTGTTCTAGAGCCTGACCTTCTCACCGATCGTCGTATCGAAACGTCGTAGCTGCCTGAAGATGCAGGCTTGCGACCGAGGGCACGGCAAGCGTGCTCGAAGCACGCTGAGGATGTCCGACACAAGCGGCCGGGTGATAGCTTGTCCGCGGCGCCTGCCGCGCCCCGGAAGGCCGATGACCGACCTGCTGATCCACAACCTCTCGGAGGTGGCGACCGCTCGCGGCAGCGACAGTCTGCGCGGTGCCGAGCAGAGCCGGGTCGAGCGCCTGACGGGCGCCGTCGTTCTCTGCCGCGACGGCAAGATCGCCTTCGTCGGCTCCCCGGAGGAGCTCGATCGCCGCGGTGGCCTCCTGCCCGAGGCGGAGCGGCTCGACGGCCGCGGCGGCACCCTGGTACCGGGCTTTGTCGACCCCCACACCCACCTGCCCTGGGCCGGTGACCGGGCGGAGGAGTTCGCTCAGCGACTGGCCGGCAAGAGCTATCTCGAGATCGCCGCCGCTGGCGGCGGCATCCTCTCCACGGTGCGGGCCACCCGCCAAGCCTCCGAAGAGCAGCTCGGCGAAAGCGTGCGGCACCGACTCGACCAGATGCTCGCCCTGGGCACCACCACCGCCGAAGCCAAGAGCGGCTACGGGCTGACGCTCGACGACGAGCTCAAACAGCTGCGAGCGATCCGCAGCGCCGCCGCCGATCACCCGGTGGACCTGGTGCCGACCCTGCTGGCGGCGCACGAGATCCCGCCCGAGCATCGCGACACGCGCCAGCGCTACGTCGATCTGGTCTGCGACGAGATCGTGCCCGCCGCCGCCGAGGCCGGGCTGGCCCGCTTCTGCGACGTCTTCTGCGAGCGGGGAGTGTTCTCGCCTGAGGAGTCCCGACGGGTGCTCCTGGCCGGCAAGGAGCACGGCCTGCGCCCGCGCCTGCACGCCGACGAGTTCGTCGACTCTGGCGGCGCCGAGCTGGCGGCCGAGCTGGGCGCGCTGTCCGCCGACCACCTGGTGGCGGCCTCGGAGAGGGGCATCGAGGCGATGGCGGCGACCGGTGTCACCGCGGTCCTGCTACCGGGCACCAGCTTCTTCCTCATGAAGCACACCTGGGCGCCGGCGCGGCGCCTGGTCGAGGCCGGCGTGCCGGTGGCCCTGGCCACCGACTGCAACCCCGGCTCGTCACACACCGAGTCGATGCCGATGGTCTTCGTCCTGGCAGTCTACGAGCTGGGCCTGTCCATCGAGGAAGCGCTGGTAGCGGTCACCCTGAACGCCGCCTGCTGCCTCGGGCTGGGTGAGGAGGTCGGCACGATCGAAGAGGGCAAGCGGGCCGATCTGGTGCTGCTCTCAGAGCCCTCCCTGTTCCACCTGGCCTACCACTTCGGCGGCAATCCGGTGGCGGCGGTGGTCAAGGACGGTCGCCTGACCGCGCCTCGTCGCTGAGCTCGCCGAGCAGAGCCTGGATCGCGGCCGCCGTCTTCGCCGCCAGGGCGGCCCGCCAGTCGCTGTCGCCGCCGGTGCCGTAGAGGATGACCCGCCGGGTGCTCAGGTCGATCGGGATGTCGTCCGCGTTGCGCGACAGGATCAGCACCGGCTTGGCCAGGGTGTGCGCCATCCCCAGCTCGTAGAGCACGTTCGGGTTCCTGCCGGTGATGTCGGCGATGATGAAACGGGCCCCGCTGATGCCCCGCCAGATGTCGTCCAGGATGTCCGTCGGGGTGAAGAGATCGTCGCCCCGGACCGGCCGCACCCCGGCCTCGCGACAGGCCCGGCGCAGGATCGAATGAACCTCGTCCGAATCCTCGAGGCCGAAAGGCATCACGATAAAGCACTCGGGCTCACCATCCTCATCGGGCTCCGCCGCCGTCCGGTAGAGGCGCTCCGGCCCGAGGAACAAGACGTCCTGCCGCAGCCGGCCGGCCGCCTGGCGCAGCGAATCGAGATAGGTGCCCAGGCCGGTGGCGTCGAGGATCCACGCAAGCCTCCCCTGGCCACCCCGCCAGTCCTCTCCCCGCAGCCGGCCGCGCAGCAGCGCTTGCGAGTAGCTGCCCACGAACCGCACCGCCTGGTCGAAGTGGCTGGTGAGCCGCACCATGATGACCACCAGCAGCACCACGAACAGCACGACGAAGAGCGCCCGCCCCGCCGAGGCTGCGTCCGTCGCGTCGTGAAACGCGTACTCGAGGCCCAGGGTCACCACCGCCGACAGCAGCACGGCACCGAGCGACAGCGCCAGCAGAACCGTCGACAGGCCCGATCGGCGGCTTCTCTGCGCCAACGCGGCGAGCGAAGCCGCGTGGTCGCCACCTTCCTTCGCGGGGCTGGGCAGGACAACCGCGCCAGCGAAGATCAGGCAGAGCCCGAGCATCCAGAGCGGCTCGGCGCCCGCGACTCCCGCGGCGGCGAAGGTGGCCTCGGTGTAGAGCATGTCCGAGGCGGCGAGCAGGGTGATGCCGAAGACCTGGAGCACCAGAGCGGAGGGAGTCCCGAGCAGGATCGCCGCCAGCCCGGCGACGACGCCGCCGAGCTCGAGGACGGCGATCGCCACGTGTGCCCTGCCGGCGAGGGTGCTCAGAATGTCCTGGTAGACGGGAGCGTAGAAGCCGGCGAAGAGCACCAGGAAACCGGCCATCAGGATCAGGAAGAGCGTGACGGTCTGGCGGCTCGGCGGCTGCTGGCGCGCCAGGTGCAGGTTCAGGTGGCTCCACGAGCAGATCCAACCGAAAAGGAAGATGAGGTAGGCCGCGTTGGAGAGCGTTATGCCCGAGCCGCCCAGGGTCAGCTGCTGCTCGTAGCTCAGCGTCGTGACGAGCAGGAACCCACTGCTGGCCGCACTCGCAATCAAGAAGCCCCGCAGAGGTTGCGGCCGGCGTAGACCGGCCCAGGTCAGAGCCGCCACGGTCCCGGCCACTACGATCCCTTGGTGCCAGAAGTAGGTGGCGGGACCGAAGGCGCCCTCGCCGAGAATGAAAGAGGTCACGAGGTAGGCGGCGTAGAACGCGGCGACCCCGGCGAGGCGAAAGAGCGCTGAGTCGGTCATTTCCTGCTCGTCCCCGGCAGCCGCCGCGGGCCTCGAGTGAGAAGCCCCACCGCCGCCGGCGCCTGGCCGCACCCTACCAGTACCGCTCGACGTGAATCGGGCCGGGCTCGCGCCGACTGTGCTCTCGGTAGCCCTCGGCCTCCAGCAGCTCGGCCATCTGCTCGATCATCGCCGGGTTGCCGCAGAGAAAGATGTGGGTCGTCTCGGGCGACGGCTCGAAGCCCCAGCTCTCGGCCAGCCGGCGCCGCCCCCAGAGATCTTGCAGATAGCCCACCTCGCCGGCCCACTCGGCGGCCTCTTCGCCGGGGCGACTGATCACCGGCAGGTAGGTGAAGTTGGCGTAGATCTGGCGCAGGGTCATGAGCTCCGAGCGGTACCCCAGGTCCCAGGAGTGGCGAGCGCCATGCAACACCGAGAAATGAGGCTCGGTGCCGCAGGTCAACGGATCGGATCCCTGTCGCGGCTCGCCAGATCGAGGGCTGGCGCGTCTGGCAGCCCGGCTCCTCGCCCACCCGGCCGATGAGAAGCGCAGGCTCAGAGCTCGTCGGGTAGACAGGTGAACTCGCCGGCCACGGCCATGGCGTCCAGGGTGCCATACGCGGCGCGTTCGATCTCCAGCACGAGCCCTCCCTGTATCAGCTCGTACCTGCTTTCCGTGGGGCATCGTAGCGTCAGCTTGCGCACCCCGGATCCGGGCGCCACCCATCTCACATCTTCCCGCGGGAGCCCGCTCTCGAAGTCGGCAACCACGTTGCACCCCTGCGGCTGATTGCAGGTGTAGGCGATCCCCACCTTGATCTTGCCCCCCGGCGGTACCCGTGAGCCGAAAGCGGGCTCGACGTCGCGGAACTCGATCGTGCTCGGTGGCTCGGGCAAGGGCGGCTCGACTGTTGCCCTGACCAGCATGTAGGTCTCAACCAGACCACCGTGGCTGAAGATCCGCGGCGCCAGGCGAGGCATCTCGAAGAAGCGGAAGTCGAACAGAAGGGTATCGCCTCTGCGCAGCCGCGGCGTGCTCTTGCAGCCGAGGTCGAGTTGGTTGAAGCGCACTGTTCGACGCTTGAAAGCGAACCGGCCGATTCGCACGCCATCACGCCACAGACTCACTACCAGCTTCACCCGGCCGTCTTCCGGCTGGTTGTAGGTGTCGTTCTCGTAGTAGCCGCAGACGCGCGCGCCGCCGCGGAACGGCCGGGTGACCACCAACGGCAACAGATGCGAGCCCGGGTGTTCGCGGTCCACGGCCTGCTGCCGGCTGGTCAACGTGAGCGTTTCATGCGTCGCTGCGCCCGCGGCAGCGCAAACCGCCAAGCAGATGCCGGCCAGGAGCAGCAGGGTCAAGGATCTGCGGGTTCGCACTCTCGACTCAGCCGGTGAAGGGATCGTGGCGCACCCAGCCGGTTACTGTAAGGACCGGTAGCGTCGAAATACGTCTGCCGCGCCGCAACAGCCGCAGCGGTGACATGTCGTAGAAACGGAAACGGAACTCGACGGCATCCCCGGCGAGCAGCGGCACCGCCCCCAGGCAGCGGCTGCGATTGAGTGGCGGATCGCTCTCTCGCCACTCGAACTCGAGGTTCTGGATGGTGAGCTCCTCTCCACCGTCGCCGGCGCGACTGATGACAGCTTGCACGCGAGTCCGCCCACGATCCGACACCGTCGACGCACTGGTGCGAACGCAAACCTCGCCGTGCGAAACCGCTGCGGGCAGAACCAGGACCTGGTTGCGTCGGCGGGGAAACGTCAGCGTCTCCGCCTCTGCCTCAACCCGCGCCGAAACCTCGTAGGTCTGCGTGCGCCAATCCTGTGCCGCGGCCGGGACCGAAAAACCAGCGACCGGGAGCAGTACGCTCAGTAGCAACCCAACAGCTGGTCGGCGCATCAGTCGCCCATTCCCCGGGCGACCTCGGCACCGCCCGTTGTCCTTCACATCTTACAGGAGAGCTCTCTCCAGACCGAGCAGTGCCCCAGTCCCGATGGTGTGCCGCAAAAGGCCTGACTCGGGTTCATGTGCTCGTCTCCCTTGCCCGTTCGCGGCCCAGCCACCAGGCCCAGCCGCCGGCCACCAGCCCGAGGATCAACAGCACCACACCCACCGGCGCCACGTAGAGGACCAGCACCACCGTCAGCAGTCCGGGCAGGTGCCCCTCGGCGGGCGGCACCAGCTGTTCGTAGAGGGCGGTGCCCAACCAGACCAGGGCCGGCAGGATCAGGCAGACCACGCCGCCCCAGAGCAGCCGGCGCACCGTCCGACGCAGTCTGTCGAGACCATGCGGCGACGCCGGCATCAGCCCCGGGGAGCCTCGTGTTGGCGCCGCGAGCCCAACCAGCCCCCCGCGGCAGCCGCCGGCACCACCAGCAGATATCCCAGCATGTCGACCCACCGGGCCGCCTGCGGTCCTTCGCCGGGCGAGGTGGCCAGCAGAACAGCCAGGACCAGCGACAGCAGGCCGACGATCACCGCGTGGCGGAACGGATCGGCCGGCGCCAGCCTGGCGGCGACATAGCCGCCCAGGGCGGTGAAGAAGCTGCCGTGCAGGGTGGCCGAGATGATGAACTCGGGCGATGCCAGCAGCTCCTGGAGGCGGCCGTCGGAAGTGTCCGGCCCGACGCCGAAGGCGACCCCCAGGAGGCCCGCGGTCAGCAGCGTGCCAAACCAGTCCGCCGCGACCCCGGCCACCAGCGCGCGCAGGTCGACCCGCCGGTCGAGCCAACTCAAGGGTAGGGTTCGCCTGTCGTCTTCATCCGGTCGGCGCCAGCTCTTCGGCCTGCGGATAGAGCGGCCGGATGTCCACCGGCACCTCACCCAGCCGGTCGATGGCGGTCAGCAGGCTGTCGGAAGCGACGCCGTAGGTGTCCAGAAACTCGGCGGTGCCGGCGTAGTCGCCGGTGGCCTGGAGCATCAGCATGGTTTTGAGCAGCTGCTCCATGGCCGCATCGAACCGCTCGCTGACCGACCGGAAGCGGCCGTCCGCGTCCACTTCCAGGGCGCCGCGCTCGAGCAGGTAGTTGAACTGCGCGACGACGCCGCGGCCGTGCGCCTCGTGCACGCCGAACCGCGCCGCCCGGAACAGCCCGGCGACATAGGTCGGCTCGAGGGTGGCGCGCAGCTCGGCCGCCATCTCGCCCCGCTCGATCAGCGCCAGCATGTTGTAGACGCCCATGACGTCGGCCTTGGCCTCCTCCAGGGTCGAGTAGAGCTCTTTTAGCTCGAGGCGCACTTCGGTCTCGCGGCCGTCGCGGGTGATCTTGCCCGGCCCCAGCCCGTGGCTCAGCTCGTGGTGCAGCACCTCGGCCATGTAGGCCTCGAAGGAGACCCGCTCGGCGTCGGCGGGCGACAGGACGCGCTCGGCGATCGGCACCAGGATCTGATCGAACTTGGCCCGCAGCACGTTTCTCAGCAGCACCTTCTTCGAGCCCTTTTCCTCGCGCACCCGCTCGTCGTTGGGCAGGTTGAAGGCCAGCGTCTGCACCCCCGCCTTGGAGTCGCCGCCGACGAAGAGCACGTCGACCACCCGGATAGGGCTCTCGCTGCCGCGGTCGAGGTTCTTGTGCTCCTCGGGAATCGGCAGATTGCGCTCCAGCCAGGGCAGCAGGGCCTTGAACCGCGCGAGTCGCGCCGACTCCTCGGCCGAGGCCACGGTGACAAAGGCCTCGAAGGCCGCCTTGTAGCCGAACAGCCCGTCTTCGTACGTCTCGTAGGGGCCGATGGTCACCTCTACCGGCGAGTCGAGGTCCATCCAGGCGACGTCGCTCTCGTAGTAGTCGTCGGAGAAGAAAGCGTCGGCGCGCGATTCGAGGAAGCGGCGCAGCGAGTCGTTGCCGGTGGCGGCGGCGGCGCGGCGCAGGGCTGCGGCAGCGGGCTCCAGCCACTCGCGGTAGGCGCTCGAGTAGGGCACCGCCACCAGGTCGGGATCCTGCCGCCGGATCACCGTCACGAGCGACGTGAAGGCGGCCTCGTCCTCAGGATGCGCGGCCAGCCAGCCCTCGAACTCCGCCGCCGTCATGTCCTCGGGATAGTAGCCGGCGCCCGGCGGGTGCGGCCGGTTGCCCACGAACGGCTCCATCTCGTCGAGCCGATCCCAGAGACCGAAGTTGACCGCGAAGTAGGCTCGCGCCGCCTCGAATTCCGGCCCGGTGAGCGCGGCGAGCTTGGTGCGCACCGCGGGGTTGCCGACCCATACCTGGCGCAGGAAGATCTCGTCCATCATCCGGGCGGCGGCGACCAACTCGGCGAGCACGGCGCGGTCCGCCTCGTCCAGCCCGGACAGGTCGGCGCGCAGCTCGGTGGGCGCGAAGCGCTCCAGGCGGGCGGCAATGCCGCCGGCCACGGCAGGCTCCTCCGCAGCCCCTTCGGCAGGCCCCTCGTGCGGCGACGCGCAGGCCAGGACGAGAGCGATCGAGAACAGGACGACGGCGGTCTTCATGATGGACTCCCTCCTTCGGCTATGGTCGCACAGACAGCGGTAGCCGGGGGTCCGGGATCGGCTACTTTGCCGGGCGGTCCCCGGCCAGCGCACGCGCCGCCAGCTCGAGCAGCTCACCTCCCTCCACCAGGTAGGTGCGCTCCTTGCCACGCACAAAGGTCAGCTGCAGCCGCACCGGCTCGGCGCCCCGGCGGCGGCGGACGATCTCCATCAGCGCCGGTGGCAGCTCCTCCAGCCGGTAGCCCCAGGTCTCGTAGCTCTGGGTCTGACTGGTCACTCGCCGGCCGAGCTTCTCGCGCGGATCCCAGTTGAGCACCGGGCGACTGCTGACGTGGAGATGGCTCGGCGAGCCGAGCAGGATCAGGGCTCCGCCGCGATCGCTCAGACTGCCCGGTCGACCGGGCTCCGGGTAGAGCTGGTTGGCGGCATCGACCCGCCGTTTGAAGGTCGCCCGGGCCGCGTTCCCATGACTGGCGGCGTCCGGATCGCGCCGCCGCCAGAACTCCTCGATGAACTGGACCGAAGCCACCGACGAGTCGACGCGCCGCAACCGCTTGCGCTCGCTCGGCAGCAGCAACCAGCTGACCGGACCCGCCGCCCAGCTGCTCAGCAGCGGCCCCCTGGCCGGCTTCGGTGGAGGCGCCGGGCCAGAGCAACCCAGCAGCAGCAAAAGGGCTACGCAAACGGCCCGTGGCCGCCAACGCCAACCCGCTGAAGGATGCAGCCGCACGGCGGCCGGTCTCTCCGGAACGAAACGATGCTAACCCATCCCTCGCCCCCGACGGGGGTGCGATCCCCTGCGCCCTTACTCCTCCGGGGTTTCGCGCCAACGGATGTCGCCGGCGAACTCCCAGTGGTGCTCCGGAAAGTAGATCCCCACTCCGTCGTGGCTGGCGGTCACGGTGAAGCCGAGCGCCCGCCGCTGATAGTCATAGGGGTAGCCCTCCCGGCTGTGCACCGCCACGTCGAGCAGATACTCGCCGGGCGCCAATCGCAGCGCCGGGCAGACCACCCGAGCCGTCGCCGCGGCGCCGAGGCCGTCGGAGGCGTAGCCCTCGAGATGGGTGTTCGTGCCCCAGCACTCGATGCCGCGCGGCGTGAACAGGCCGACGCCGAAGACCACATCGGTGAGCGGGCGACGAGCTTCCACCTCGATCTCGAAGCAGACCTCCTCGCCGCTGTCGAAGTAGTAGCGCTCTTGACGTTCGCGGTCCAGCAGCCGGACCGAGGTCACTTCGGCCTCGCGGGAGCCCCACCGCAGCGCCTCCTCGGGCTCGGTGGACTCTTCGGCGGACTCGGTCGACTCGGCTGGCCCCGTCTCCTCGGTGGGCTCGTTCAGCGTTACCGGCTCTTCTGTCGGCACTGCCGACTCGGCGGACTCCAGCTTGCGAGCCCGCTCCTCTTTGGCTTCCCGGTGCCCCCGACCTTCCTCCTCGGCTACCGCCTTGCGATAGGCGTCGACCACGAAGCGGGGCGCTCCCAGCAGTCGGCACTCACCGCCGTCCAGCCACAGCACCCGATCCGAATACTCCTCGATCATGCCCAGCGAGTGGCTCACCAGCAGCAGCGTCTTGCCGCGCGCCAGAAACTCCTCGATACGCCGCAGACAGCGATGCGTAAACGCCTCGTCGCCAACCGCCAACACCTCGTCCACCAACAGGACATCGGGCTCGGTGTGGATCGCCACCGCGAAGCCGAGCCGCACGTACATGCCCGACGAGTAGTTCTTGACCGGCTCGTCGATGAAGTCGGCCAGCCCGGAGAACTCGACGATCGCCTCGTAGCGCTCGTCGATCTCGCGCCGGCTCATGCCCAGGACGGCGCCGTTGATGTAGACGTTCTCGCGACCGGAGATCTCGGGATGAAAGCCAGTTCCGAGCTCGATCAATGCCGCCGCTCGACCAGCCACCTCGATCCGGCCGGCGCTCGGCCTGAGCATGCCGACGAGCAGCTTGAGCAGCGTCGACTTGCCCGAACCGTTCCGACCGATAACGCCGAACGCCTCGCCCGCCTGCACTTCGAACGAGACCCCGTTGAGCGCCGGGATGGTCTCGTCCGGCCGCAGGCCGTGGATCAGGCTGCGATCGAGCAGCGCGCTCTTCAGCGTGCGCAGCTGAAACCCCGGCGCCATCCGCCGGAACAGCTTGTGCACCTCGTCGACGCGGATCGCCGTCGTCATACCGCCTCCGCCAGGCTGTCGCTCAGGCGAGCGAACAGCCAGCCGCCGACCAGCCAGGCGACCACCGCCCAGGCCAGAAGCGGCACCCAGACGGTCGTGCCCGGCACCAGGCCGCGCAGCAGCAGATCGTGATAGGCCAGGGTCGGCGCGGTCACGGGATTGGCCCAGATCAACAGATACCGCAGGGCCGGCGCCTCGACGAAGCTCAGCGGGTAGATGATCGGAGTCAGGAAGAAGAGCAGCGTCAGCAGGTTCTGGACGATGTCCTTAACGTCCTTGAAATGCACGTTGAGAGCCGACAGGCCGAGCGCGAAGCCGCCCACCACCAGCAGCTGCAGAGCGATCACGACCGGCAACAGCAGCACCGGCCAGCCACCCACCGGGTGACCGTACAGGCGGGCCCCCACCAGCGCCACGCCGAGGATCGGCAGGGCGAACAGAAAGTGCACCAGGTTGGATGCCACCGACACCATCGGCAGGATCTCGGCGGGGAAGACCGCCTTGCGGATCAGGCTGGCGTTGGTGGTCAACGACACGGTTCCCTCGAGGATCGAGGTCGACGCCCAGATCCACGGAAAGAGGCCGATCATCAGAAACAGCCAGTAGGGCTGGGCCCCCGGAGCTCGGCCCCCCGGCAGAATGCGGGTGAAGACGAAGGTGTAGACCAGGAACAGCAGCAGCGGGTTGACCAGCGACCAGAGAAAGCCCAGCACCGACCCGCGGTAGCGGGCCTTCAACTCGCGCGCGACAAGCGTGGCCAGCAGGCCACGATGGCGCACGATACGGCCGGAAAGCTCCAGCATGAAAAAGGGGGGGGCCGGCGGGCGCTGGCGGAAGCGCGCGCCTCGACGCTAGGACGGCGGGCCGAGACCGATCAGCCGCTTCCTCCGAGAGCCTTCTGGCGCTGCCGGCGCTCGAGCTCGCGCAGACGTTCCAGCAATTCCCGCCGGCGCTTCTCGACCTCCGCCTCGTAGTCGATCAGGTTGCCCTCCTCGACGACATAGACCCGCGGGAACTTCTGCACGTCGCCCCGCTCGTCGAACTGGATCATGCCGGTGACGCCCTCGAACTCGCGAATGGAGGTGATTCCCTTCCAGAAATCACTGGAGATCGGACCCGCCTTGCGCAGCGCTTCGGCCAGCACCATCATCGCGTCGTAGCCGTGCGCGGCGTAGAGATCCGGCGGCACGCCGTAGGTCGCGCGGTAGGTGTTGACAAAGCCCTGGATCTTGGGCTCCTCGCTATCCGGTTCGAACACCGTCTGGGTGAGGAAGACGCCCTCGGCGTTCTCGCCCTGTTGCTCGATCACCGCCGGTGCGGCGAACGCGGAGGTGGTGAAGATGTACTTCTCGTAGCCCTTGCTGCGCAGAGCGGCCAGCAGCCTGGCGATGTCGGGGGCGTAGGCGGCGATATAGACCGCCTCCGGAGTGAGGGTCATCACCCGTTCGACCAGGCCACTGACGTCCGACGTGGCGGGGAACTCGATCAGATCGAGCACCTCTCCGCCCTGGCGCTTGAACTCGTTGGCGAACACCACCTGGATGCCCTTGGCGTACTCCTCTTCCTTGGCCAGGATCACCGCCGACTTGATGCCCAGCTTGCCGAAGGCGAAGGAGGCCATGGTGGTGCCCTCGCGGGCGTCGGACAGGAAGACCCGGTAGAAGTTCTTGGAGATCCCCGTCAGCTCGGGATTGGAGGCGGAGGGCGACATCAGGACCCGGTCGTACCGATCGGCGACCGACACCATCTGCAACGCCTCGGACGAGGTGGCACCGCCGACTACCGCAACCGCGCCAGCGCTGTAGAGCTCCTCGAGCAGCTGTTTGCCGGTGGCCGGATCACTCGCGGAGTCCAGGATCGACAGCTCCATCGTATACGGGAAGTCGTCCTGCGCGGTCAGCTCTTTGTAGGCCAGCTCGATGCCGTTCTTGATCGGTTGGCCGTAGATCGACCACTCGCCGGTCAGCGGCAACACGGCCCCGATCTTGACCGCCTCGCCACCACCACATCCCAGGAGAACCGCCAGCCCAGCGAGTAGCAAGACAACTCGTCGATTCATGATCGCCCCTCCTGTAGAGTGCCCGTCGTTTCTAACCCACGCCCCTAGCGCTGTCAAGACAGCCACCGCAAGACGCGCGACCCACCTACACTACCTTGGACTCGCCGCGGGATCCCCCGGTTCCCGCCCGGAGGGGTGGCTGACTGGATAGCCTGCCCTTCTCACCGATCCTCTACCGCAATGCCGAATCTCCCGCAGCTGCGGCATTTCGCCACGAGGCCGGTGAGAAGGGCAGGCTAGAATGGAGCCGTGGAGCGCAAAGATCGCCTGCAGATAGTCTGTCCGGACTGTTCCTCACGACTGGTCGTCGACCAGGCCACGGGTGAGGTGCTCTCCCACCAACGCCACAAGGAGCCGCCTGCCGGGGGCAAGGAGCTCGGCGAGCTGCTCGAGGGCCTGGACAAGGAGAAGGAGCAGGCCGAGGATCTGTTCCAGCGTGAGGTGGAGGCGTTCAAGGACCGGGATCGGCTTCTGGAGGAGAAGTTCGAGGAGGCGATGAAGCGGGCCGAAGACGCCGACGACGGCACGCCGCCGCCGCGACCGTTC
>CALZJC010000047.1 GCA_945787525.1 Thermoanaerobaculia bacterium
GCCCGCTCGGGGAGACTGGATGTCGCGCTGCGGCTGCTGCGGCGCGCCACCGAGCTCGATCCGGCCAGCGCCGAGGCGCACTTCAACCTGGGTGTTGCTCGCGACCTTGCGGGCCGGCCCGATGAGGCGATCGCCGCGGTGGAGACCGCGCTCGGCCTCAGACCCGACGATGCGCGGATGCGTCTGGCCCTGGGCATGCTCTACCTGGGTCGTGGCCGGCGTGGCGAGGCGCTGCCGCATCTCGAGGCCGCCAGGCGCGGCGGCCTCGAGATCCCGCCGGAGATCGCCGCCCAGCTCGGTCCGGGATCGTGAGCTCGGCCGGACGAAAAAGAAGGGCCCCGGTCTGGTGACCGGGGCCCGGGAAGTCGCTCTCGAGAGCGAAGTCTGGATTAGAAGCGGAAGCCGACCGAGAAGCGGTACTCCCGCGGAGCCTGGTAGTCGTTCGCGTTCTGCGGCTGGCCGAAGGTCGACCGCTTCTCCCAGTTGACGCCTTCGACCGCGGTCTCGGTGAAGGGGTTGAAGTCCGCCAACGCTCGGGTGCTCAGGTTCGGGTCGATCACCGCATCCTCGTTGAAGATGTTGATGATCTCCGGTTGCAGGAAGACCTCGAAATCGCGGCTGCCGACGTTGAACTGGAACGCGTAGTTCAAGGCGACGTCGGACCGGTGCACGTCGTCGGTCGAGGCTGAACCCTTGCCCTCGGGGTAATAGGTGACGGTCGACGGCGGGTCCGCATAGCCCGGGTTTACGACGTAGGGCCGCGAGTCGATCGAGAAGGTCACGTCGCGTGGGTTGCCCGAGTAGTAGTTCTCGAGCCAGCTGACGTTCAGCTTGTGCCGCTCGTTGTCGATGAGGTCGTAGACCGCCCACGCCCGCAGAGTGTGCGTCTGGTCGGCGTTCAGGGGGCCGGTGGGCGTGTTCCACCGAAACTCCTTGTACTCCGGGTCGGCCTCGTGGCCGGCGTAGTTCGCCGCGCTGTTCGAGCTCTCGCCTTCCCAATTGCCTTCGAGCTCGGACCAGGTGTAGTTGACCGCCACGTTCAGCTTGTCCATCGGACGGTAGCGGAACGAGGTGGCCAGACCGATGTACTCGCGGGTAATACCGTTGTCGAAGTTGCCGATCAGGCCGATGTCGGCGGGACCGGTCGTGGTATCGACCTGGCCTGTGGTCAGGTCTCGGCGGACGCCGTAGTGGTCCTCCCAGTCGCGGAGGATGACGTCGCCGCGGAACAAGCCCTTGGTGCCCAGCCGTTTGGCGATGCCAACGGTGATCTCGTTGACCCCCGGCGACTTGAGGCCCCCCGGCCCCGCTTGGGTCGTGGCGCCCGGCACGCTGTTCTGGTTCTGGAAGCCGACGATGGGTGCGTTGGCGTCGAGCAAGGCGAGATCGAAGACGCCGCCCTGCGATACGTACCAGTCAAAGACCAGCCGCAGGACTTCGTCCGCCGGCAGGCAGTCGACGCCGACCGTGCAGCCGACGTTGATGGGCGCACCGCGGTAGTCGTAGCGCAGCGAGCCGATGGCGCCGCCGGGGGAGGCGGAGTCGGCCTGCTGGTTGAGGCCCGCCACGTAGGTGGCATAGCTAGCCCGGACGATGAGGTCGCCGTCGCCATTGACGTCGTAGTTGACTCCCAGCCGGGGCGAGAACTTGCTGTCGTCGGCCACGTTGACGCCGGCGCTGTCGATGCCGTCGTTCTCGTCGTAGCGGACGCCGACGTTGAAGCTCCACTTGTCGTTCAGCTGCCAGTTGTCGTTGACATAGAACGAGTTGGTGTTGAACGAGGTCGGCCGCGCCAGATCCTCGTTGAAGACCGCGAACCAGCGGATCCAGGGCGTCGAGCCCGGGCCGCCGAACACCGGCACGGCGCTGCCGGTCGCCGGATCGATGACCGGGTCGCCGGAGGCGTCGCGGATCACGTCGGTGCCGTAGACCGTGAAGTCGCTGCCGGTCTGGTGGTTGACCACGAAGCGGATGTCCTCAAAGGTGTCGTAGCCGAAGACGAAGTCGTGGGTACCGCTGCCCGACGTCGAGAGGAAGTAGGAACCCTTGACGAGCAGGTTCTCGTTGTTGCGCTCCTCGTCGTCGCAGGGTCCGCAGAAGGTCGGCGCCCAGTAGCGGAAGCCCTCGCCTCGGGTGCGGATCAGGGTGCCCTCGATGAGGTCACGCGGTCCACCGGAGCCCGCCCCGATGGTGAACAGGCGCTCCGACCACTGGCCCTCGACGAAGAAATTCTGGTTGAGGATGCCGGTGTAGTTGACCGAGGTGATCTCCTGCGGGTCGCCGCGGCTGGGGTTGAGGCTGCGCAGATCGAGAATGGTGCCAAAATCGGTGTTGGTCCTGGAGCGGTCGATGTCGAGGTACGAGCCGATGACGCTGTGCTTGTCGTTGGCCGACAGCGTCAGCTTTATCTCTTGCCGCGTCTCTTCGTCGGTCCGCCCATAGTCGGTGCCGGTGAAATCGGTCGAGGCGGTGTCGGCGGTCGCCCGGTCACGGGCGGCGCCGAAGAACCAGATGTGGTCCTTCATGAAGTAGCCGCCGAGGGTCGCCTCGTAGACCTCGTTGATGTTGTCGGTCTGGGTTCCGGTCTGCGGCGTCTTCGACTGCCAGGAGTCGTTCGACAGGTTGACTCGGAACGAGCCGTCAAAGCTGTTGCCGCCCGACTTGGTGATGGCGTTGACCACGCCGCCGGTGAAGCGTCCGTACTGGGCCGAGATGCCCGACACCGAAGTGGTGGTCTCCTTGACCGCGTCCTCGATGTAGAGGTTGAGGATCTCGGCCCGCACGTTCTCGTTGATCACCACGCCGTTGACCAGGAACAGGTTCTCGTAGCTCGGCGCTCCGGCCATGACCGGAGTGGAGCTGCGGAAACCGGAGTTGGTGACGCCCGGCGCCAGAGTGATGGCGTCGTCGAGCTCGCGGGGGATCGGCAGCTTCTCGATCTCGTCGAACGTGATGGTCGTCGAGGCCGTGCCGGTCTCCGAGATCAGCGCCTGCTGGCTGGTCACCACGATCGCCTCGGCGACGGTGCCGAGCTTCATGGTGATGTTCGAAGGAGTCGTCTGGGCGGCGGAGATCTTCACCTCGCGGATCGCCGAGTTGAAACCTTCCAGCGCGTAGCTGACCTGGTAGACGCCCGGCGGCAGAAAGGCCAGCTTGTAGCCGCCGTTCCCCTCGGTCGTCGTCGAGCGGGTGCCCTGAAGCGATGGCGACTCGGCGGTGACGGTAACGCCCGGCAGGGCGCCACCATCCTCGTCGTTCACCCGTCCGGTCAGGGTGCCCGTGGGGTTCTGCGCCCAGGCCTGGCCCGCCAGCAGCAGCACAGCCGCGGCGACCAAGATGAGCGCGGAACGGGTTCTACTCATCTGCATGCATGACTCCTCAAGTTGGGCCGCTTTCTCGCGGCGATGGACTGATGGCAGATTCGTCGGTCGAGCAGTCCCGGCCGGCGCTCCTGTGTTTGCCAGTGTGTGGTGCAAGGGTTGCACCAGTTCGAGTTGCCACGATAGTAATCTGATTGAAGCGGAGTATGGCCGAATGGCAAGATCCAGGGATGGCTCCGGCGAATGGCGCTTGGCGAGCATCGAGCCATAGCCGCAACCGTCTGCCGAACCTGCCTTTACGTCGATGAACCGGTTCTCCAGCATCGATAGAGCGCCGACTCCCTCTCGTGGCTCGTGGCGATTATGCCGCAGCGGGCCAGCCGGTGGACCGCCCGAAGGTGCCCACCCTTTCGGGGGGGAAGTTCAGGAAACCGAATCCGGTTTTTTGAACCGTATCAAATCATTGAGTCCTCGTCTTTGGCTGTTGCTGGGCACGGCCCTGGTAGCAGGATGTGGCGGCGAGTCCGAGCCGCGGCCGGTGCAGTCGCCCGAGAGTGCGGCGGCCGGTGCCCCGGCTGCTGCGGAGAGCGGCCCGATCTTCGTCGACCACACCGCCTCCGCCGGCCTCGATTTCGTGCACTTCAACGGCATGTGGGGCGACCTGCTGCTGCAGGAGATCACCTGCGGCGCGGGCGCCCTGCTCGACTACGACGGCGACGGCGATCTCGACGCCTACCTGCTCCAGGGTCACATGGTGGGCCCGGGCAAGACCCTGGACGACGCCACGGTGCCGCCGCGCCACCAGGCGCCGCTCACCGATCGGCTCTACCGCAACGATCTGGCCTTTGCTGCCGGTGGTGAGAACTCGATCAGATTCGTCGACGTGACTGCGGCCCTGGGCGGTGCGCCCACCGGCTACGGCTGTGGCGTCGGTGTGGGCGACTACGACGGCGACGGCTGGCCCGACGTCTACGTCGCCAACGTGGGTCCCAACCAGCTGCTGCGCAATCAAGGTGACGGCACATTTCGCGACGTCACCGCCGAGACCGGCGTCGGCGACGAGGGCACGGGCGTGGCGGCCGTATTTTTCGACTACGACGGCGACGGTTGGCTGGACCTGTTCGTCGGCAACAACGTCACGTTCGACAACACCGGCGCCACCGTCTGCCGCAGCCTGAGCGGCGCTCCCGACTACTGCGGCCCTGGCGCCTATCCCTACCAGGCCGATCGGCTGTACCGGAATCTGGGCCGCGGGCGGGAGGGTCGGGTCACCTTTGCCGACGCCACCGAGAGCACCGGCCTGGCGACCTCGCCGCCGCGGCCCACCCTGGGAGCGGTGACCGCCGACTTCGATGGCGACGGCTGGGTCGATCTCTATGTCGCCAACGACGGCCAGCCCAACAATCTGTGGCTCAATCGCCACGACGGCACCTTCTCGGACGAGGCGCTGCTCGCCGGATGCGCGGTCAACGCCAGCGGCGCCTCCGAGGCCAGCATGGGTGTGGTCACCGGCGACTTCGACGGCGATGGTGACCCCGATCTGTTCATGACCCACCTGATCAAGGAGACCAACACCCTCTACCTCAACGACGGTCGAGGCAGCTTCTCGGACGCCACCGCGGCGGCGGGTCTGGCGTCGGGCAGCCTGCCCTTCACCTCATTCGGCACGGCGCCGCTGGACTACGACAACGACGGCCGGCTCGATCTGCTGATCGTCAACGGCGCGGTCACCCTGCTGCCCTCCCTGGTGGCGGCGGGGGACCCCTTCCCGCTGCACCAGACGAACCAGCTCTTCCACAACGAGGGCGCCACGAGCGCCGGCGCGCCGCGCTTCGCCGACGTGACGGACCGGGCGGGCAAGGTGTTCGAGCTCTCCGAGGTCGGCCGTGGGCTGGCCCGCGGGGATGTCGACAACGACGGTGACATCGACGCCCTGGTGATCAACAACGGCGGCCCGCCCAGGCTGATGGTGAACCAGGTCGGCAGCTCCGGCTCGTGGCTCGGCGCTCGTCCGATATCGTGCGCCTCGGCGAGCGACGCCCTGGGTGCCCGGGTCACGGTTCGGCGATCCGGCGGCACGCCGCAGCGCCGTCGCGTCCAGACCGACGGCAGCTTCAGCTCGGCTGCCGATCCGCGGCTCCTCTTCGGAATGGGCGCCGCGAGGGCCGCGGACAGTCTCAGCGCGGTCTGGCCGGACGGCTCGGCGGCGCGCTGGAGGCAGCCGCCGGTCGGTCGCTATGCGGTTCTGTCGCCGAGCTGCGGGCGTGGCGGCGGACCGTGAACCGGCGGCGGGCGGGGCGCGGTTCGTCGCTGCGGGCGCGAATGGGCAGCCGTTGGGCCCTCGGGCTGCTGCTGCTTGGCGCCTGTGCGGGGGAGGAGCCGGCGGCTCCAGCGGGTGAAGCGCCGGCCGACTCCGATATGCCCGGTGAGACCGCCCTCGTCGACCGCGCAGCCGCCGCTGGTATCGATTTCGTGCACGCCAACGGCATGGTGGGCGAGTTCCACATGGCCGAGCTGATCGGCGCCGGCGCGGCGCTGTTGGACTACGACGGCGATGGCGATCTGGACGCCTACCTGCTGCAGGGATCGGAGCTCGAGCCGCCGGGTGCCGATGCGGGCAGCGGCGACCGCCTCTTCCGCAACGAGTACGGCGGCACGGGGCTGCGCTTCATCGATGCCAGCGCAGGCAGCGGTGCCCTGGGCCGCGGCCATGGCATGGGTGTGGCCACCGCCGACTACGACAACGACGGCTGGATAGATCTCTACCGCACTTCCTACGGGCCCAACCAGCTGCTGCGCAATCGGGGCGACGGCAGTTTCGAGGATCGCACCCGCGCGGCAGGGGCCGAGGACGGGAGCTGGAGTGTGCCGGCCACCTTCGTCGACTACGACCGGGACGGTTGGCTGGATCTGTTTGTCGGCAACTACCTGGCCTACTCGCACCCGCGAGCGGTCCGCTGTGCCGGTCCCAGCGGGCGGCGCGACTACTGCGGCGCCATCCAGTTCCCGGGCGTCGCGGATCGCCTGTTCCACAACCGTGGTCGTCGGGGAACCGGACCTGTGGCCTTCGATGACGCCGCGGCCGAGGCCGGGCTGACGTTGCCGCCGGAGGATCGCGAGCGGGCGCTCGGGGCGATCGCCGCCGACCTCGACGGCGACGGCTGGCAGGATCTGTATGTCGGCAACGACGCCGGTCCCAACAGCCTCTGGTTGAGCCGCGGAGCGGACGCCGAGGGCAAGGTCACTTTCGCCGACGGCGCCCTCCTCGCCGGAACGGCCTTGAACGCCCAGGGCAAGGCCGAGGCCAGCATGGGCATCGGCGTCGCCGACTACGACCGCGACGGCGATCCGGATCTCGTGCTCGGCCATATCGTGGTCGAGAGCAACACCCTCTACCGCAACCGGGGCGCCGGCCTCTTCGAGGACCGCAGCGCGGCCAGCGAGCTGGGCCGGCCGAGCCGCACGCACACGGCGTTCGGCATGCTCTTCCTCGACTTCGACGGCGACGGCTGGCTCGACCTGTTCGCCGCCAACGGCGCGGTCCAGAACATAGAATCTCTCGCCAGCCGCGGCGACCCGTTTCCCGTGCACGAGATCAACCAGCTGTTTCGCAACCGCGGCCCGATCCGGGGCGAGGTGCGCTACGGTGAGGTCACCGCCGTCGCGGGCGAGGTCTTCAAGCTGTCCGAGGTCAGCCGCGGTGCCGCGGGGGGCGACGTGGACAACGACGGCGACATCGACATCCTGCTCAGCAACAACAACGGGCCGGCGCGGCTGCTGATCGACAGCGGACCGCCAAGGCGCTGGATCGGGCTGCGGCTCGTCACCGGCGAGCCGGCCCGCGATGCCCTCGGCGCCGCGGTGACGCTCGAATTGGCGGCGGGACCGCCGCGTTGGGCACGCGTGGCCACCGACGGCAGCTACGCTTCGGCGAGCGATCCGCGGGTGGTGTTCTCTCTCGGCGCCGAGGATCGGGTGGCGGCGGTGAAGGTGCGCTGGCCCGACGGAAGCCGCCAGAGGTTCGCCGGCCTGCGCTCCGCGCGCTACACGACACTGGCGCAGCTGGATGACAATCGACTCCGGAGCCAGGTGAGATGAGAGTGCGATGGAGCCGGCTGATCGCTCTTGCCCTTCCGCTGGCGCTCGGCTGCGGCGGCGAGGGGCGGGGACCGGAAGAGGCCGCCTCGGTAGCGCAAGCCGAGCTCGAGCCGTTGCCGGAGCTCGACCTGGCTGGCGCCGAGAGGGCCGCTCGAGAACAGCTGGTCGAACAGCGTGGGGTCGTCGAGCGGCTGCTGACCGCCGGGGCCGCCGAGCCGGCCGAACTGGCGGAGGCCTTCGGCGACCTCGGCCTGCTCTATGTGACCTACGAGTTTCTCGAAGCGGCCGAGGCCTGCTTCGCCAACGCCCGCCGGCTGGTGCCGGGCGACTTCCGCTGGCACTACCTGCTGGGCTACCTCAAGATGATCCAGGGCTTCCTGCCCGAGGCCAACGAGCTCTACGAGCGCGCTCTGGAGATCGAGCCGGGGTTCTTGCCCGCCGTTCTCCGCCTCGGTCGCGGCGAGCTGGGGCAGGGTAGGCAGGCAGAGGCGCGGGTCTGGTTCGAGCGTGCCCTCGAGCTCGATAGTCAGGCGGCGGCGGCATACGAAGGGCTGGGCAAGGTGGCCAGCGCCGAAGGCGACGACGCGGTGGCGGTCGGCCACTTCCGGCGTGCTCTCGAGCTGGCGCCCGAGGCCTCCGGCATCCACTACGCCCTGGCCCAGGCGCACCGCAACCTGGGCCAATTGGACGACGCGCGGACCCATCTCGCCCAGAGCGGCGATGTAGCGGCGCGGATCGTCGATCCGTTGATCAACCCGCTGGCCAGCCTGGCGGCGAGCGCCCAGTTCTACATCGTGCAGGGTGCGGAGGCCATGGACGACGACGACTACGAGGCTTCGGCGGCGGCGTTCCGAGCGGCTCTCGAGCAGGATCCGCAGAACGTCTCCGCCGCCCGCGGTCTGGCCGTCGGTCTCGAGCGGCTGGGCGACGCGGCGGGCGCCAGGGCGGCTCTCGAAGCCGTGCTCGAAACGGCGGCCGGCGAGGATCGGGCGTTGATCCTGAGCAACCTCGGCGGCCTCGCGGCGCTGAGCGGAGACGAATCGGCCGCTCTCGAGCGCTATCTCGAGTCGTTGGCCGTGATACCCGATCAACCGGGCCTGATGTTGCGGGCCGGCAACGCGCTGGCGCGGCGGGGGCGGTTCGAAGAGGCCATAGCTCAGTACGACCGGTTGATCGAGGTGACGCCCGAGTGGGTCCCGGCGGTGCTCGAGAAGCGGGCCACGGCGCTGGTCAACCTGGGCCGGCACGATGAGGCCATCGCCGATTTCACCCGCGCCGTGGCAGCGGCGCCGGAGGATCACCAGTTGCGTATGCGATATGCCGCTGCCCTCGAGTTCCTCGGCCGCCCGGACGAGGCGGCGGCGCAGCGCACGGTGGCGGCGCGCCTCACCGGCGACGAGGAGGGCCGCCTGGCGTGGGTCGTCGAGTCGGCCATGCGGCAAGCGCGGGAAGGCGACCCCGAGGGCGCCCTGGCCGGCTTGAGGCAGGCACTGGAGGGCCGCGAGGACCGTCTGGATCTGCGCTACACGCTGGCCGCGTTGCTCGCCCAATCGGGCCGCTTCGAAGAGGCGATCACCGAGTTCGAGCAGATCCTGGCCGCCGCGCCGCGCCATGCCGACGCGCGCCGCGGGCAGATCATGGCGTTGATCCTGACCAGGCGCTTCGGCGAGGCGCGGCTCAAGCTGCAGGACGCGCTGCGCAACTTCCCGCGTCACGAGGGCTTCGCGCTGACCCAGGTGCGGCTGCTGGCCATCTCGCCCGATCCGCGGGTGCGAGACGGCTCGCTGGCCGTGGCCATCGCCGAGCGGGTCTACGCCGAGCGCCGCGAGCCGCCGGTGCGTCAGGCCCTGGCCCTGGCCTATGCCGCCAACGGCAGCTTCGCGGAGGCGATGGAGCTGCAGCGCCAGCTGGTGCGAGAGGCCGAGGGCTCCGGCGACGCGGCCTACCTGGCGGCCAGCCGGTCACGGCTTGAGGCCTTCGAGAGCGGCAGCCCCTGGGTAGCCAGCTCGCCGGGCGAGATCCTCGCCGCCCTGGCTCCGGGTGGTGTGACGGCCGCCGTCCGCAAGGAGACCGGGTAGCGATGAGGACCTCGAGGACTGTCGCTACCATCGCGGTGCTGGCTTTCCTGGGCGTGGCGGGCCGGTCGCAACCGCCGGCGCCGGGGGCCACGGCCGATCTGCCGTTCCTCGACACGGTCAACGTCAACGTGGTCAACGTCGAGGTCTTTGTCACCGATCGCCAGGGTGATCCGGTGACGAATCTGACCGTCGAGGATTTCGAGCTTTTCGAGGATGGCCAGCCGGTCAAGATCACCAACTTCTACGCCGTCGAGGACGGCGCGCCGGCCGCCGAGGCCGAGCCGGCTGTCGAAACGCCTGGCGAGACGCTGGCGGCGCCGCGGCTCGAGCCGCCCCTGCCAGCGATGCAGCAGCCGGTGCCCGAAGAGCAGCGGCTCTACCTGATCGTCTATTTCGACAACCTCTTCCTGCAGCCGTTCAGCCGCGGCCGGGTGATCCGCGACGTGAGAAGGTTCCTCGCCGACTTCATGGGCCCCGACGACCAGGTGATGGTGGTGACCTTCGAGCGGTCACTGCATCTGCGTCAGCCGTTCACCAGCGATCTGGGGGCGGCGTTCGAGGCGCTGGGGGAGGTCGAGGAGCTCAGCGCTTTCGGCGTCCAGGACCAGGCCGAGCGCGACAGAGTCATGCGGCTGGTGGGCAGCAGCCAGAGTTTCATGGATGCCGAGCCGGCGGTCAATGCGTACGCCAGGGCGGCGTTCGACGATCTCAAGCGTTCGGTCGGGGCGTTGCGCGAGCTGGTGGCGCCGCTGGCCGGGCTGCCCGGTCGCAAGGCGTTGCTCTATGTCAGCGACGGTATCCCGATGGTCGCCGGCACCGACCTGTTTCGCCTGCTCGACATGCGTTTCCGTGACAGCACGCGCGGCAACCTGCTCGCTCTGCGCTACAGCGCGCGCAACGAGTTCCGCCGCCTGATCGATTCGGCAAACGCCAACCGGGTGACGTTCTACACCATCGAGGCGTCGGGCCTCACGTCGCACGCTTCGCTGTCGGCCGAGTCGCTGACCGGCGCCGGCGCCGGCGGCTCGTTGATCGAGATCGACATGGAGAACGACATGAACCGCGAGGCGCCGCTCGAGATGATGGCGGCCGATACCGGCGGGCTGGCGGCTTTCAACACCAACAACATCGACGGCGCTCTGGACCGGATGGGTGCGGATCTGCGCTCCTACTATTCGCTCGGCTACTCGCCGGCTCATCTCGGTGACGGCCGCTCGTATCGCCTCGAGGTCAAGGTCAGAGGGCGCGGACTGCGGGCTCGGCATCGCAACAGCTACCGTGACAAGTCGTTCGAAGCGCGGCTGACCGAGGGTGTGCTGGCGGTGCTCCGCTACGGCGCCGGGTCGAACACCCTCGACCTACGGGTCGACGTCACCAGTGCCCGGTCGCACGACGAGGGTCGTTTCCTGGTGCCGGTCAAGATCTCGGTGCCGTTCCGCAACGTCACACTGGTGCCGCGCGACGAGCACCATCACGGCCGGCTGCGGCTGGTGCTGGCGGTGATCGACGACCAGGGCAACACCTCGCCGCCGGATACCGCGTCCCTGCCGCTGACCATCCCCGCCGTGGCGATGGACGAAGTGCTCGAGCAGAAAGTGGTTTACGAGGCGGAGCTGCGCATGCGCCGCGGCCTGCACCAGATCGCCGTCGGCCTGCGGGACGAGCTGTCGGGCCAGACCGCCTTCGTCCGCCGAACGGTCAGTATCGGCGAATAGCCCGTGCTTCTCACCAATCGACGATCGCTGAGAAGTGCAGCCCGCCAGTGCGATAATCTGCCGGCTGCATGATCCTGCAAACGGTCGTTCGTGATTGCCTCTATCTGAACTGGGCGCTGCCCGCTGCGAGCGTGCCGCCGGCGCCGGCGCCGCTGCGCTACGAAGAGCATGGCTGGCAGGGCGGTGCCGTGGTCTTCGCCTCGGCGCTGCTGTTTCGGCAGGAGCGGCTCCACCTGCCGAGGATCCCGCTCTTGCGTCTCTCCTATCCCCAGTTCAATCTGCGCCTCTATGTGATCGACGGCGACGGTGTGCCGGCGGTGCTTTTCCGCACCGTTCTGGTGCCCGGCTGGGTGGTGCCCAGCATGCGCGTCGTGGCCGACCAGCCGGCGCAGTCCGGCCAGTTCGACTATCCCCGGCCGTCCAAGACGCCGGGCGACGAGGGCTGGCGCTGGCGGGTACGGCGGCGAGGCGAGCTGCGGGTGGTGGCGCGGCAGCAGGCGCCCTGTCCCGGCCACGGCCCGTCTCTGGGCTCCTGGGAACGGCTCACCCGTTTCTTCAATCAGCGGCGGCGGGGCTACTTCGAGGGGCCACTGGGGCTCAAGCGGGTCGATGCGAGACACGAAGCCTCGGCTTTCTGGCCGCTCGAGGTGGAGGTGGAAACCGGCTCCCTGCTGGATCAGTGCCTGCCGCTCGCGGACGCCGCCTGGCCGCTGCCGCATTCGGCCTTTCTCTGCCCGGAGATCCCGTTTGTCTTCGAGCTGGGCGATGCCGACGAGCGGCTGGTGGGCCGTGCCGCTTCGCCGGTTGCCGCCGACCCGGCCACTTTCGGCAGCTCCCGGAGGACAACCAGTCCGGCTGCCTAGCCTGGTCTTCTCCCCGATCGTCGCAGCGAGGCGTCGTAGCTGCCTGAATCGGCACCACCCCGTGTAGTACCCTGCCGCGACATGGACCAACAGCCGTTCTTCACCGACACGGTCGGGGTCATGGCCGTGATCCTGATGATCCCGGTCTTCTTCCTCTGGCTGGAGCGCAAGACGCAGTGGAAGGTCTTCGAGTTCCTGCCGGCGATCATCTGGATCTTCCTGACGCCGATCTTCCTCTCGAACATCGGCATCATCCCGAGGTCGACGCCGATCTACTCGACCTTCAAGGGCTTCGCCGTGCCGCTGTTCATCGTTCTGATGCTGCTGGACATCAACATCCGCGAGGCGCTGCGGGTCGCCTGGCGGGGTGCGGTGGTGCTGGTCGTCGGCGCCTTCGGCATCGTCATCGGCGCCGTGGTGGCCTTCGTCGCTTTCCGCTCGGGTCTGCCGCCGGACGCCTGGTCCGGCTTCGGCGCCCTGGCCGGCAGCTGGATCGGCGGCACCGGCAACCTGGCGGCGGTGGCCGAGAGCCTCAGCACCCCCGACGAGTTTGTCGGCGTGGTGGTGGTGGTCGACAACTTCGTCTACCTGGCCTACTTCCCGATCATCCTGACCTCGAAGCGCTGGGCCGGCTGGTTCAACCGCTTCAGCCGGGTGTCGCAGGAACAGATCGACCACATCGCAGAGAGCACCAAGTCGGTAGAGCGCAAGAGCCACGAGGTTCACTTCCGTCACGTGCTGACGCTGCTCGGCTTCGGCTTCGCCGCGATCCTGGTCGCCAACTATCTGGCCAGGCTGGTGCCCGAGCTGCCGCCGGTACTGACCGAGAAGACCTGGGCGATGCTGCTGGTGACGACCATCGGCATCGCCCTGTCGGCGACGCCGCTCAAGAAGGTACCCGGTACCGAGCCGCTGTCGATGTCCTTCGTCTACATCTACATGACGATGATCGGCGCCTCCGCCGACCTGCGCGAGCTGGCCGGCGCCCAGTGGTTCCTGCTCGCCGGCTTTGTCTGCATCGCCGTGCACTTCCTGTTCATCGTGGTGGCTGCGCGCCTGCTGCGCGTCGACGTCAGCATGGCCGCGGTGGCCAGCGTCGCGGCGGTCGGCGGCGCGGCGTCGGCGCCGGTGGCGGCGGGCTTCCATCGCGAGGAGCTGGTACCGGTCTCCATCATGCTGGCGCTGATCGGCTACGCCCTGGGCAACTACCTGGGCGTCGGCACGGCCCTGCTGTGCCAGATGCTGGCCTGATACGATCGCCGCGCCCGTGAGCACGATCACCGCCAAGGAAAAGACGCCGCAGCGCATTGCGGTGATCCCCGGCGACGGTATCGGCCGTGACGTCACCGCCGAGGCTCTGAAGGTGCTCGAAGCAGTCGGTGAGCGCTGGCAGCTACCGCTCGAGATCGTGCAGTTCCCGTGGAGCGCCGACCACTACCTGGAGAGCGGCGAGACGCTGCCGGACGGGGCGCTCGAGATGCTGCGCGACGAGTACGCGGGCATCTTCATCGGTGCCTTCGGCGACCCCCGTGTGCCCGACATGAAGCATGCGGCGGACATCCTCCTGGGCATCCGCTTCGGCCTGGACCTGTTCATCAACCTGCGACCGGTGCGGCCACTGGATCCGCGGCTCTGCCCGCTCAAGGACAAGCCGGCGGAGGCTGTCGACTTCGTCGTCCTGCGGGAGAACACCGAGGGCGCCTATGTCGGCGTCGGCGGCAACTTCAAGCAGGGCACCGCC
>CALZJC010000048.1 GCA_945787525.1 Thermoanaerobaculia bacterium
CGGCCGGTCCGGAGACGCGGCTGAGCTTTGTGCACGTGATCCGCGACGGGCTGCAGACCGTGGCCTCCCTGCACGAGGCCTCGCGGGGCTGGGAGGGGCCCTACGACCTGGATACCTGCGTGCGGCGCTGGAACGCCGACGTCGGCTTCTCGCTGCGCCGGACCGCGTCGCCGAACGACCACTTCGTCTTCTACGAAGAGCTGACCACCCGGCCCGAGGCGACGCTCAGGCGGCTCGCCGCCGAGATCGGTCTCGGCTGGGAGCCGGAGATCCTGGAGCGCTACGCCGGCGTCGCCGAGCGGCTCGTAACGCAGCGGGAGGAGGCGTGGAAGGCCGATGTCGGCCGCGGCATCCGGCCCTCCGCCACCGCCGAGCGCACGCTGGGCGAAGAGCAGCGGCGCCGGGTGCGCCGATCCCTGCGCTCGACTCTCTACGAGCAGCTGCGCGAGCGGGTCGGCGGACCGCCGGCGGAGAGCGGAGGCGCCCGTGAGTAGGCTGGCCGAAGGCGGACCGCCGCGGGTCTCGGTGATCGTTCCGTTCTGCGACAGCGAACGCCATCTGGCAGCGTGCATCGAGTCCCTGCTGGACCAGGAGGAGGTCGGCGGGCCCTACGAGATCATCCTGGTCGACAACCGATCGACCGACGGCTCGGCGGCCATTGCCGCGCGGTTTGGCGGGCTGACCGTCCTCGAGGAGAGCACCCCGGGCGCCTATGCGGCGCGCAACACCGGTATCGCAGCGGCGCGGGCTCCGGTGCTCGCCTTCACCGATGCCGATTGTGTCGTCGCCGGCGACTGGCTGCACTCGATCCTGGCGGGCATGCAGGATCCGGCGATCGCGGTCCTGGTGGGGTCCTGCCAATACCCGGCCGGCGCCTCCCTGGCGCTGCGCGTCCTGGGCGCCTGGGAGAACGCCAAGACCGAGTACGTGATCGACCGTTGCGCGGCGGCGCATCGGTTCGCCTACGCCAACAACATGGGGGTGCGAGCCTCGGTGTTCGAAGAGCTCGGCCGGTTCCGGCAGTGGCGGCGCGCGGCGGACAGTGAGCTGGTGCACCGGCTGGCGGCGCGCCGACCGGACCTCAGGCTGGCGTATCGCCGCTCCATGCGGGTAATCCACATGGAGTTCCGCCGCGCCCGGGACCGGGCGCGGCGCCTGTCGCTCTACACGCGCACCAACTCGCAGATCGAGAGCTTTCGCGAGCTCGGGCCGGCGCAGCGCGTAGGTGTGCTCGCGCAGCTGATCCGAGCCCGCCGAGGAACCGGAAGACCTGCGGGGCGGTAGTCCCGGTCAGGCGCCGGGATGGGCGTCCGCCAGCAGACGCTCTTTCTCGGCCTCGGGCAGCTCGTCGACGTCGGCGAGGATTCTGTCCTCGGCGACCCTCGCCAGATCGGACAGCACCGGGTGGGAGAACATCGCCTCTAGCGGCAGGTCCATGTCGAACTCCCGGCAGAGTGTCAGCATGACCTGCATCGCCGAGAGCGAGGCGCCGCCGAGCTCGAAGAAGTCGTCATCAGCGCCGACGCGCTCGGTCCCGAGCTCCTCCTGCCAGAGCTCGGCGAGGTACTCCTCGACCGGACCCTGCGGGGCGCGGTAGGGCGTTTCCGGGGGCCGTCCGAACGCCTCCCGGGAAAGCGCCACGTCGTCGACCTTGCCGCTCGCGGTCAGGGGAATCGCATCGATCCGCTGCAGGTGCACAGGGATCAGCTGGGGGGGAAGGCGCTCGCCGAGATGTCTCCGCAGCTGCTGATCGGACACCTCGTCCGAGGCGACGTAGAAGCCGTAGAGGGCCGCCTGATCGAGGGCGGCGTTGACGCGCTCGGGGTCATAGCCGATCTCGCTCAGCATCCGCCGCACATGCTCCGGGTCGATGTCGTCATCGAGCTCGTTGCGCGCCGCCTCCCGGTCCTTGTGGCCGAGGCGCACGTCCCAGCTGTAGGGCAGGGCGTAGTTGTGGAAGCCACGCTCCTTCTTGTGGACGTAGATGCCGACGTCGTTGATCAGGCAGTTGGTCGAGCGGCCGGTGTCCTCCGGGCGCACCCACGGCACCTCCCGCCGCAGATAGGAGAGCACCTCGTCCAGCCCGACGTCGCAGTAGCGATAGAAGTCGACAAACCGGACCTGCTCGAAGATCGAATCGTCCTGGAAGATTCCCACGTCCAGGGAGCGCGAGACCTCGTCGCTGACCCGGTGGTAGACCTTGCGCGCCGCCAGCACCGCGGCGTCGACCTCGCCGGGGCTGCGGCGCCCGTCGCGGAACATCTCCTCGGTCAGTCGGGTCTCGAACATCTGACCGCGCGACAGGCCGGTGACGATGATCGGGATCCGCAACTCCCGGGCACGCTGCATGCTCAGCGTGTAGATCGTCTTGAAGCAACCGTTGCAGACGTTGGAGAAGCGCATCAGGCTGTCGCGGAAGATGGCGTTCATGGCCGGCGTCGTGGCGAACTCGATCGGCACGCCGAGGTGCTCGGCCAGGCGCCGGATGTTCTGCTTGGCGCCGTCGGAGATGAACCCGTTGTCGAGCGTGAAGGCGTAGACCGAGAGCCCCATCTCGACCAGCCGGCAGAGGGCGTAGGAGCTGTCCTTGCCGCCGCTGAAGAGCATCAGGCAGTCGTACTCGGCGGCGTGCTCTCTTGCCGACTCCGCGAACAGCGAGCGCAGGTCGTCCATCGTCTTGAAGTAGGCCTGGGCATGCACGCGGATCGACTCGTACGAGCGGCAGACGCTGCACACCCCCTGCTCGTCGAAGGTCGCCCGTGGGTAGTCGGAGGGCAGGCCGCAACGAACGCAGCTGCGAACCTCGCGGCTGGGAGCCAGCGCCGCCGCCGGGCGCCGGCGCGCGACCACAGCGCACTGCTTCACCGCCGGCAGTGAGAGCAGCGCGGCTTCGATCTCCGCCGGCTCGACGCGGAACCCCGAGACCTTGAGCTGGCGGTCGATTCGGCCCAGGTACTCGAGCGTCTTCCCATCGACCATCCGCACCAGGTCCCCGGTGCGGTAACGGCGCCCACCGCGTCGCCCGGGATGCGGCTGAAAGCGCTTCGCGGTGAGCCCCGCGAGCCCCTGGTAGCCCCGGGCCAGCCCGAGACGCGAGACCCAGAGCTCTCCCGGCACTCCCTCGGGGACCGACGACTGTGCCTCGTTGAGGACCTCGACCCGCACGTGGTCGGCCGGAGCACCGATGGGCACGCTGGCTCCGGTGTCGGTCGCCGGATCGTAGCGGTGCGCCACGCAGCCCACGACCGCCTCGGTCGGCCCGTACTCGTTGTAGAGCTCGAGCTGATCGTCGAGCTGGGTGCTGACCGCTGCGGCCAGGTGGGTCGCGAGATTCTCGCCGCCGACCACCATGCGGCGGATGCGCGAGCCCTCGAGGCCGATCCGTGAGAGGAGCGCGAGATGTGAGGGCGTCAGCTTGATGAAGTCGACGTTGTCGGCCCGCACCACGTCCATCAGTGCGGTGTCGACCGGTCCACCGGGCTCCGGGTAGATCTCCAGCGTGCCGCCGGTGATCAGCGGCAGGAAGAGGCTGGTGACGGTGAGGTCGAACGCCAGCGATGTGAAGAGCGGGAAGGTCAGGCGATCTCCCCGAACGTACGTTCGAGACGCCCAGCCGAGGTAGTCGGCCAGGCCCCGGTGCTCGATCAGCACCCCTTTGGGCCGGCCCGTGGAGCCCGAGGTGTACATCAGATAGGCGAGCTCGTCGAGCTCCGGTACCGGACGGTCGAGCGCCACGCCGGAGCCGGCGCGGATCCCGTCGGCGACCGCGAGCATGGCGACCCCAGGTGCCGCCGCGGTGGACTCCGCCCCGTCGCCGGTCAGCAGCAGACGGGCGCCTGAGTCCTGGAGGAGGTACTCCAGCCGTGCCCGCGGGATGGACGGCTCGATCGGCAGGTAGGCCGCACGGGCCCGGAGAGTGGCCAGGATGGCGACCACCGCCAGGGTCGATCGCCGGCTGAGGATCGCCACCCGGTCTCCCGGCCCGACGCCTTGCTGCACCAGCGTCGCCGCCAGCGCCTCGGACTGCTCGCGGAGGCTGGCGAAGGTGATCTCGGACGGCCCCTGGCGCAGTGCCGCCCGCTCCGGGTCGAGCTCGGCGCGGGCCTCGAACAGCGCCACAACCGAGCGCTCGGGCGGCGGCGACGCGTCGGTGGCGTTGAGCGCGGCCACGGCTAGGCGCTCGGCGTCGACCCGAACGTCCACCGTGGCGATCGGTCGGTCCGGATCGTCGAGGCAGGCGTCGAACAGCTTCTCGAAGTGCTCGACGCTGCGTCGCCGCAACCGTTCCGGCAGCGCCGCCTCGTTGCCGTCGAAATGCAGGGTGTAGCGGCCGGAGCCCGAGAAATCGTGCACCTGGATCCGCAGGGCGTGGACGCTGTCCCCGTGCCCGGGATGAACCCACTCCGCTGCGACCGGCAGGCCGGCGAACTCGCCAAAGGCGGCCGGGAAGTAGTTGAGCACCACGTTGCTGGCCGCGGCGCCCGAGGGCGTGCTCATGCCCGGCAGGGCGTGACGCAGGAACAGCTTGGCCTCTTCCAGGCAGCGGCTGCCGAGCGATCTGAACGTGTCCCCGGGCTCGACCCGCGCCGCGAAGGGGAACATCTCGATGAACAGGCCGAGGGCCCGCTTGGCCTGCGCGGTCGGGCGGCCGGCGACCGGGGCGTCGAAGCCGAGATCGGCCCGCCCGCTGACCCGGTGCAGCCAGCTCACCAGCAGGGTGGCGAAGAGCGCGAAGCGCGACAGCTCCGCCGACAGGCTCTGGAAGCCCTCCTGCCGGCACAGCCGTTGGAGAGCGCCGGAGCGGTCCTCGTCGAGCTCGAGAGTCAGGCGCGTACTCGCCGTGCCGGCCGGCTCGGCGCCGCGGCCGTAGAGCGGCACCAGGCGCCCGGGGCGCGTCTGGCGGGAGGCCCAGTGCTCGCCGGCCGCAGCCCGGCCGCCGGAGCTCGAGGGCAGCGCCGCCGCCGTGGGGTAGTAGGCGGCGAGGGGCGGCAGCTGGCCGCGCGGGCTACCGAGCAGCGCCTCGTACTCGGCCGCGACCCGACGGTAGAGCAGTTGGGTCGACCAGGCGTCGGCGATCAGGTGATGCTGATTGAGGTACCAGCCGGTCCGTTCGGCGCCCAGCCGGACGAGCACGCTGTCGACCAGGTCGCCGGCGAGTGGCAGCGGGCGGGCGCAGCGCTCCCGGCACCAGCGTCGAAACTCCCGCACCGGGTCGGACCGCGACGAGAGATCGAGGACCTCGGTGGCACCGCCGTCGGGCGCCAGGCTGCGCTCCGCGATGCCCTGGCGCTCGACGACGCGGGTCCTCAGAGCGTCGCTGGCGTCGGCGACGCGGCGCCAGGCCGCGGTGAACAGATCGGCGCGCAGATCGGCCGGAAACAGAAAGCCGAAGGCCATGTTGTAGAGCGGGCTCTCCGGATGGAGCCGCTGGCCGACCCAGATCTGCGTCTGGCTGTGGGTGAGCGGTGCGGTCTCAGAGCCGAGCGGTGCCATCGCGCCCTCCCGTCCGGCCTTCAGCCCGACCCACGGGTGGCCCGGTGGACGTAGTCGGTGATCACTGCGACGTTCTGGAAGTTCTCGATCACGAAGTCGGCGGGCCGGATCTCGAACGCGAACTCCTCGCCGACAAAAGCCGCTAGCCGCAGGACCGCAACCGAGTCGAGCAGCTCGCCGGACAGCAGGTCGTCCTGCCGGTCGACAGTCACTCCCGGGCTCAGCAGCTCGAGCCGGATGAACTCCAGGAGCCGCTCTTCGATCTCCCGGCACGCCGGCCGCGAGCCGTCGTCAGGGGCCATCGCAGTCTCCCGGTTTCGCCAGATGGGCGCGCAGCGCGTCACGGTCGACTTTGCCGGTCGGCGTGCGTGGCAGGGAGCCGAGAATGTCGATCTCGGCCGGCACGGAGTAGGGCGGCAGGCGTTGCTTCAGACCTGCCAGGATCTCGGCTGTCGCCGGCTCGCCGCCGGCCACCACCGCGGCCCGCAGCGCCGAGCTGCCCTCGCCGTCCTCCACCGCGAAGACGGCGGCCTCCTCGACCGACTCCAGGGACAGCAGCGCCGCCTCGACCTCCTCGAGCTCGACCCGGTGACCGCGCACCTTGACCTGGAAATCGGCGCGGGCGACAAAGGTCAGGTTGCCGTCCTCGAGCACTCGCACCTGGTCTCCGGTGCGGAAGTAGACGTCCTCGAAGCCTCCGGCGGATGGTCGCCGGACGAGAGCGTGGCGGTTGGCCTCGGGGTCGCCCCAGTAGCCCGACATCACCGTCGACCCGCACACCAACAGCTCGCCGGTCTCGCCGTCGGCCACTGGCCGCAGCTGGTCGTCCACCACCAGCGTGCGCGAGGTTGAGCAGGCCCTGCCGATCGGCAGCGGATCGCCCAGGCCGTCCGCGTCGGGCAGGTGGTGGCAGGTGCAGACGTTGACCTCGGTCGAGCCGTATACGTGAGAGAAACGAGCTTGCGGAAGCTGTCGCATGATCCGGCGCAGGTGTTTTTCGGGGAACGTCTCGCCGGCGAACAGAACCCACCGGATCGAGCTCAGATCGCGCTCTTCGATCTCGCCGCGCAGCGAGAGATGGACCAGTGCCGTGGGCACCGAATACCAGATCGAAACGCGCTCCCGCTCGAGCAGCGCCGACAGCGAGCCCGGCATCATCAACGCTGCCGGCGTCAGGACGACGGTGGCCGCACCGACGCGCGCCGCGGCGTAGTAGTCGAAGGTGGCGAAGCAGGTGTGGTGTGAAGAGTGGTTGCTCAGGCGGTCGTCGCTCGCGAGGCGGTACTCGGACACCGCCCAGTCGACAAAGGCCATCGCGCTGCGGTGGCTGTGCAGGATCAGTTTCGGGGTTCCAGTGGAGCCCGAGGTGTGCAGGATGTAGGCGGGGTCGAGATCGATCGTCCCGACCGCCGGCGGCTGGTCGGCGGCCTCCGCGGCCACCGTCGACCACGGGACACAGCGGACCGGCAGACCGTCCTCGGGCTCGAGGCCGATCACCTGCGAAACCTCCGGACACTCGGCGAGCGCCTGGCGGACCAGATCGCGCTTGGCGGGCTCCGAGACCAGATGACGGGCGCCGGTGGCGCGCAGGATCCGGACCACCTGCTCGGCCGGGGACCTGGGGTCGATGGGCACCAGGGCCGCCCCCGATGCCAGCGCCCCGTGGAAGCCCACCGGCACGTCGAGGCCTTTGCGGAGCAGCACCGCGACGCGGTCCCGCCGCTCGAGTCCGGTTCCGAGCAGCACTCGCGCCAGCCCGTTGACCCGGCGGGCGAGCTGCCCGTAGGTCAGTTCCGCGCCGTCGCAGCGCACCGCCGGCGCCTCGGGGCGGCGCTGCGCCGCCCCGTCGATCATCCGGTGCAGCAAGACGCTCAAGCGATCACCTTCTGTACGGCGGGCGGCAGCAGCTCCCGCATCGGGATGTCGACGCCGAAGGCGCGCTCGACCACCCAGACGCCCGAGATGAGGATCATCGCCACCGCCGTCACCGGAAGCAGGAGCTTCGAGTAGAGCTTCAGCCGCCGGAGCGGGAACAGCAGGCACGACAAGAGTGCCACGACGGCCACCTGGCCGATCTCGGCGCCGAGGTTGAACGCCAGCAGCGACAGCCCCGGATGCTCCTCCAGAACGCCCAGGTCCATCAGCCCCGCCGCGAATCCGAAGCCGTGAAACAGGCTGAGGCCGAAGACGATCCACCAGAGCCGACCGCGGAACAGCGGCCACAGGATGTTGGCCGCCGCCAGCATGGTCGAAGCCGCGATCGCCGTCTCGACCAACGGCTCCGGCAGGCGCACCAGCCCGAGCGCCGCCAGGGATAGGGCGACAGTGTGGGCGACCAGGAAGGCGGTAGCGACCGTCAGGGCCTTGCCGAGCGTCGGCCGGAAGCTGTCGAGGGCCCGCCACGCGCCGCCCTCTCGCCGCAGCGCCACCGGCAGCAGCAACGCCATCAGGAACAGCACGTGATCGACGCCCAGGACCAGATGCTCGGCACCCAGCCCGGCGACCGCCAGAAAGCCGCGCAGCCAGTCGGAGGACGTCAGGTCGAACTCCTGCCGGCGCGAGGCCGGGCTGAAGACCAGCGAGATGCGGTTCTCGTTGGCGAAGGTGCCGGTCGCCCAGTTGTGCTCGATGAGCAGGAAGCCGCGATGGTCGGGCTCCTCGTCGAACAGCACCGAGTAGTCGAAGGTCAGGGTGTCGGGCACCCCGTCGAGCCCGCCGAGCTCGAACGGCAGGAGCACGAAGCCGCCCCGAGCATCGAGGAGATCGTGGGCGGTGAAGTCGATCGACAGCGGGCCCCGAGGGCCGGAGATGGTGACGTGCTCGAGGTAGTAGTCGCGCAGGAAGTCGAGCCGCTCGTCGAGGTTCTCTGGGGTGATCTCGAGGTCGGTCCCGGACAGTCCGAGCGCCGGGTTGAGGTCCGAAAGGGCGATCTCGAACCGACCGCTGACGCGGTCCTCGTAGACCTGCAGATAGAGATAGCTGTCGCCGAGGTTGTGGCCCTGCGCCGGGGACGCCGCGAAGACGGCGAGCATCGCGACCATGCCCCAGCGGAGGGCCCCGGCGAGTCGAGCCCGCGCCGGCCCCGCGGCCGCCTGCCTGCCACCGATCGTCAGAGGCCCCTCAGTCCGGCGATCAGGTTGCGCTGGATCTCCGAGGTTCCCACGTATAGCGTGGTGGCGAGCGCGTCGCGCAGCTCCCGCTCGAGCTCGTAGTCGACCATGTAGCCGTAGCCGCCGAAGATCTGCACGGCGCTGCGACAGCTCTCGACGTACGCCTCGCTCACCGCGAGCTTGGCGAGGGCGGACTCCTTCGGCGCGGTGCCGCGCCGCATCCGCTGCCAGGCGGCCCGGTACAGCAGCAGCCGGGAGGCCTCGAGCCCGAGCTCCATGTCGGCGATGCGATGTGAGATCGCCTGGTGCTTGCCGATCGCCACCGGGCCGGCGGTCCGCTGCCGCGCATGCGCGACGCTGCGCTCCAGGATCCGCTCCATGACCCCGATGGCCGGCGCCATAACCAGCAGCCGCTCGACGTCCATCGTCTGGTTGAAGATCATCGCCCCGGAAGCGACGCCGCCCAGGACGGCGGAGGCGGGGAGCCGACAGCTGTCCAGATAGACCTGCGAGATCGGGCTCGTGCGCAGGCCCATCTTCTCCATCGGCGGCCCGACCGTCAGCCCCTCCGTCTGGCGCGGCACGAGGAAGCAGGTGAGACCCGCAAACCCCGATCCGCCGGTGCGCGCATAGATGACGAAAAGGTCCGCCACCGGTGCGTTGGTCACGAAAGTCTTCGCGCCGTCGAGGACCCATCCGCCGCGGTCCTCGACGGCGGTCGTCTCGAGGCCCAGCGCGTTCGAGCCCGAGTCCGGCTCGGTGACGCCGGTGGCGCCGATGACCGAGCCATCGGCCAACCCCGGCAGCCACTCATCCTTCTGCGCGTCGTTGCCGAATGCCGCCAACGGTCCCTCGCACGACGCCGCATGGGCGGTGACCGAGAAGACGATCCCGTTGTCCCGCGCCCCGTAGCCGATGCCTTCCAGGATCGCCACCGCCGAGAGCAGGTCTTGGCCGCCGCCATTCCACGGCTCCGGAACCAGCACCCCCTGCAGGCCGAACTCGGCGCAGGCGGCCCACAGCTCGCGGGGAAAGACACCCGCACGGTCGCGCTCGGTCGTCCCATCCACCAAGCGCCGCGAGGCGAACTCCACGGCGCCACGCCGCAGCTCCAGCTGCTCTTCGGTCCAGTCGAAATCCATGGGTTGTTATTTGGGAAGGAAGGGGTTCCCGGTCGTGGCGTCGGCCACCGCGCGTCGGGGGATATTACATGGCAGCCGCCCACCTCGGGAGTATCGAGCCCACTTTCTCCACCCGTTTCCGCGAGCGTCTCAGGCAGAAGTCGCGGCACCGCTTTCATGCCCACCGCCGCTGACGACCGGCCGTACGGGCTCGCTTCTCCGGCCTCCGGCCGCTGTTAGAGTCTCTCCGGCCAGACAAGGAGATACGGCATGGAATGGATCAACGACCCGCAGGCCTGGATCGCCCTCGTCACCCTGACCGTGCTCGAGATCGTCCTCGGGGTGGACAACATCATCTTCATCTCGATCCTCACCGGCAAGCTGCCCGAGGGGCAGCGTCAGCGGGCGCGCATGATCGGGCTGGTCCTGGCGATGGGCATGCGCATCGTGCTGCTGATCTCTCTGGCCTGGATCATCCGCCTGACGGCGCCGCTGTTCACCGTCTTCGGCAACGAGATCTCCGGCCGCGACCTCATCCTGATCGTCGGCGGGCTGTTCCTGCTGGGTAAGGCGACGCACGAGATCCATCACAAGCTCGAGGGCGTCGAGGGCTCGACCTCGGCCAAGGTCAAGGCCACTTTCGGCGCCATCCTGGTGCAGGTGACCCTGCTGGACATCGTCTTCTCGCTCGACTCGGTGATCACCGCCGTCGGCATGGTGAAAGAGGTGCCGATCATGGTGACGGCGATCATCATCGCGGTCGGTTTCATGATGCTCTTCGCCAAACCGCTGGGTCAGTTCGTCGAGCGGCACCCGACGGTCAAGATGCTGGCCCTCTCGTTCCTGCTGCTCATCGGCATGGCGCTGGTGGCCGACGGCCTGGACCATCACATCCCCAAGGGCTACATCTACTTCGCCATGGGCTTCTCGGTTTTCGTCGAGATGCTCAATCTGCGCCTGCGCAAGGCGCGGCGGCCGGTCAATCTGCGCGACCCGATCGCCGAGGAGTAGGGGCGGGGCCGATAGCCTAGCCTCTATGCGGAGTCGGTCCCCATGCGTCCGCCGAGGAGTCCTCACGCACCTTCGCGTAGACCAACTCGTCCAGCACCTCACCGTCCTTCACGACCGCCCCGCGTAGCCGCCCCTCGAACGAGTACCCCGCCTTCTCCAACACCCGTGCCGAAGCCGGATTGCTCGCGAAGACCCCTGCCCAGATGCGCAGCAGCCCAAAGTGCTCGAAAGCCCAGGGCGTGAAGACGAGGATCGCCGACGTGACGATGCCTAGCCCCCAGAACGGCTCGCCCAGCCAGAACCCGATCTCGCCGCTCCGGTGATGGATGTCCTCGCCCGGCTCGACCCCGATGCCGCCGATCAGCTCCTCGGCGGTGGCGATGGCGAAACTGGTCTCCGGCTCCTGCGCCGCCACGTGGCGTAGCCAAGCGTCGGCCGCCTGGGGCGTATAGGGATAGGGGAAGCGATCGCGCAGGTTGCGCGAGACGTTGCGGTTGTCGGCGTAGGCGACCAGCGCCGCGGCGTCTCCGGCGCGGTAGCTGCGGATGCGGTAGCCGTTCTCGAGCGCGATTCGCATCTAGCTCGTCTCCAGCACCGCGGCGCCCTGCAGGTCGCCGTGGCGCAGGGCCGCCAGCGCCTCGTTGGCCCGCTCCAGGGGGAAGGTCCGGACGCTGGTCCTGACCGGCACTCGCGGTGCCACGCGAAACAGCTCGACGCCGTCCTCGCGGGTCAGGTTGGCGACCGAGCGCACCACCCGCTCGCCCCACAGCAGCTCGTAGGGGAACGAGGGGATGGCGCTCATGTGGATGCCGGCGCAGACCACAGAGCCGCCTTTGCGCACCGCCGCGAGCGCCGCCGGCACCAACGCGCCGACCGGGGCGAAGAGGATCGCCGCGTCGAGCTCCACCGGAGCCGTCTCGTCCGAGCCGCCGGCCCAGACCGCGCCCAGCCGGCAAGCGAACTCCTGGCTCACGCCGTCGCCGGGCCGGGTGAAGGCGTAGACCTCGCGGCCGTCGTGGTGGGCGATCTGCGCCAGGATGTGGGCCGCGGCGCCGAAGCCGTAGAGGCCCAGCCGCTCGCCGTCGCCGGCGAGCCGGTAGGCGCGGTAGCCGATCAGCCCGGCGCAGAGCAGGGGCGCCGCCTCGGCGTCGCCGTACTCGTCGGGCAGCGGCAGGCAGAAGCGGGGATCGGCGAGCGTGTAGTCTGCATAGCCGCCGTCGCGGGTATAGCCGGTGAAGACCGGCCGGTCGCACAGGTTCTCGGCCCCTTCGCGGCAGAAGCGGCAGACGCCACAGGTCGACCCCAGCCAGGGGACCCCCAACCGCTGCCCGACCTCCAGCCCGGTTGTCTCGTCGCCGACCCGCGCCACTTCGCCGACGATCTCGTGACCCAGCACCAGCGGCAGCACCGGCTCGGTCAGCTCGCCGTCGCAGACGTGCAGATCGGTGCGGCAGACACCGCAGGCGCGTACCCGTAGCAGCACTTCACGCGGGCCCGGCACCGGCAGGTCCCGCTCGGCCGGCCGCAGCGGCCGCCCCGCCTCTTCGAGCAGCATGACACGCATCAGATGGCTCCCGGAGGATTCTAGCGGTCCCGTTCAGGTGGGCGACTTCGGTCAGGCGAACTCGACCAGCGGCAGCCGGACAGGCACCGGCTCGAGCAACACCGGCTGCTCGAACCAGTTCCACATCTACTGCTTCGAGCAGCAGGCCTCGGCGCCGGCCCGGCCCTCAGCTTTTTTCGGGACGGCTGGTGGGGGTATAGATCGGGCCGGGGAAGGGGGAGACCTTGGCGCTCTCGCTCTCGGTCCTGGTGATCCGGCTCACCCCCTCCTTGGCGACCTCGTCGATGCGCAGCACGGCGTGCATCGGCACGTAGGCGCGTTCGACACCCTTGAACTCGCTCTCCAGCTTCTCCTGCGACGGGTCCACCAGGAGGTCCGAGCGCTCGCCGAACAGCAGGCCCTCCAGCTCGACGAAGCCGAAGAGGTTGCCCTGGGTCACCTGCCGGGCATAGACCTCGTAGACCTCGCCCTGCTGGATGAACAGCACTCGATAGACGCGTCGCTCGGCCACGGAATCCAGCGTAGCACGGGCCAGAGCCAGCCTGGGGCGGCAGGTGCGCCGGCAGGCTACAGATCGAAGGACACGCCGTCCTCGCCGACGATCAGCTGGCCGGTGTAGCCGACCTTGGCAGCGCGGGCGTTGAGGCCGCCGGCATCGAGTCGCCGGTAGAGGTGAGAGCAGACCAGGCGCCGCACCTGGGTGCGGACCGCCAGCTGGACGATCTCCTCGTCGCTCAGGTGGCCGGCGTCGATCACCGCCAGCTCGCGGCCGGTGAGGAAGTCGATCTCCTCCTGGTGGAAGCCCGAGTCGCCGGTCAGGGCGTAGCGCTTGCCATCGACGGCAAAGCCGAGGCCGTGGTTGCCCGCCGGCGGCAGGCTGACGAACTCGAGCTGCCGGCCGTCGATGGCGAACGGGCCCGCCGGCAGCTCGTGCAGCTCGACGGCGAAGCGGTCCGGGTTGACCAGGCTGGCGGCTCCGAACAGCTCGAGCCAGCCATCGACCAGGCGCCGCAGACCGGGCGGCCCCCAGATGTGGAGGTCGCGGCTGCGCGGATCGGTCTGTGACCAGGAGCCGGCCTGGAGCAGCGGGATGAGGTCCGAGACGTGGTCGGCGTGGAAGTGCGAGACGACGACGTGGCGCAGCTGGTCCTGCCGGAAGCCCAGCCCGGCCAGCCGGGTGGCGACGCCGCGGCCGCAGTCGAACACCAGCCGCAGGCCGTCCAGCTCGACCAGCGCAGACGAGGCGACGAGACCGTCCTCGAGCTGACAGGTCCCGGTTCCGAGCAGCGTCAGGCAGGCCATCAGCGGAACTCTACCCTCGGCCGCGGGTTGATAGATTCGGCCTGGATGGCGAGAGCGGCGATGAGGAGATGACGATGAGGCGGATGAAGCTCGAAAGCCGGGCACTGCTGGCCATGTTGACGCTGAGTGCGGCGGGCGCCGGCGCGGCGCCGCCCATCGGGCTCGAGCCGCTGGTCACCGGTCTCGACCGGCCGGTGGGAGTGGTCGATGCCA